>JADGAX010000004.1:0-85000 GCA_015231795.1 Alphaproteobacteria bacterium
GCGAAGTGGCCGATGTTCTTGCCCGGTGCCAAAATGCCGGTAAGGCGGACTTCTGCCAGAACCATCGCCGACATCTACAAATCCCGCTGGCAGGTCGAACTGTTCTTCAAATGGATCAAACAGAACCTGAAGCTCAAGGGCTTCGTCGGCACATCCAAGAATGCCGTCCTGACGCAAATCTGGATCGCCTTGTGCGTCAGCCTTTTGCTGGCCTATCTGAAATTCTTGGCCCGCGTCGAAATGTCGTTGCAGCAAATCGCCCGTCTGCTCCAGCTTAACCTCTTCTTGCGACGCGATCTCTTGGCTTTGCTTAAGGGCGAAGGACTGCCTTCGACAAGAGCGTCACCCCAGTGGGAGTTAGCCCTTTGAACCGATTCAACAAACCCTGTGGGACAGCAGTGACTCTGACCCCAATTTCTTCACTTCGCCCGCCACCGGTTTGCCGTCTTTGCCCGGTTGCAGCAGCTTCAACGGCTTATCGGCGAACAGGCGTTGCTTGATTTCTTTCAGCACTGCCTCTTGCCCACCGAAGGGGGCGACGAGGTCGACGATCCAGGCCCTGTCGCCCGCATTCCAATCGCTGGGCCTCAAGCGCGTGTGACCCGCCATCAGACGTTGTTCGGCTTCCTCGTTCAGCATCGCCCAAGTGACAAAGGCCTGCGGTTTGTCTTTGCCGCGCACCAGCCTGAACTGGCGCAGCATGACCGGCGGCAGCACCAGCCATTCCAGATCGGCGATGAACAGATGTTTGTGGTTGGGTGATTGCGTCATCAGCCAGACCACGTCGCCCAATACCTCGGCAGGGCCAGAGGGTTGGCGCAATGGCGTTGGAGTGGTTGCTGGTGGCGGTGCCGCTTCGGTAGCCTTGGCTTCTACTTGCTTGGCGGATTTGTCTTTTGAACGAGCCTTGCCGGACATACCGATCTCCCTGAAGAACACATGCTCAACCGCCAGAGATCGCCCATTCCACTTGGAATAAGGTCCCTCTTTTCAGCGCATTTATGTCCCGCAGGTAGGCTTGTTTTTGTTTGATAAGCGATTTGAAACTCTACCCGAACGCCTTGAAGGCGATCAGGGTGAAAGTGTCCTTGATGCCGGGCAGAGTCTGGATGGTTTCGGTGACGAAGTGGCCGATATCGGCCCCGGCTTCCAGATAGCATTTGGCCAGCAGATCATACTGGCCGGAAATGGAATGCACCTCGCTGACCTGATCGGTTTCCACCAATTCGTCAGCCACCTCATAGGCCTTGCCCAGTTCGCATTTGATCATGACGAAGATGGTCTGCATGGCCTAGTTCCCTGTCGGTGGTTCCCTTGTGGCGTCCGGCTCCGACGCCTGCGCCGGTTCTTCTTGCGCCCCGTCTTCGTCGGCGTCTTCATCGGCGGCGTCGTCCGCATCGTCATCGTCGCTCGTTTCTGCACTTTCGTCCAGAGGGGCGGCATCGGCGGTTGCCGGGGAATCGCCCAGCACGTCCACCTCGTCGTCGTCGGGAATCTCGATTTCCTCGATCATGCCCAGGGCCGGGCTTTCGGGGGCTTCGTCCTCGATCACCTCGTCGTCGATCTCGGACTCGTCCAATTCGCCCGGCTTGCGAAGCGGCGGCAATTTCACGGCGCGTTGCATGAAAGCGGGAATGTCGGCGCCGAAGCCGATCACCGGCGTATCGTCACCATCGTCGTCGCGGCCATATCTGCGGCCCCGGTCGCGTCCACGGTCTCGATCCTGGCCACGATCTTGCCCTCTGTCGCGATTCCGGTCACGGTCATTGCGGTCTCGCCCGCCGCGCTCGCGGCCAGGCTCGCGCTCGCGATGCGAACGCAGGGCCGGTTCGAATTTCACCTCGGGCTGATCGGCTTGCGATGGATCGACGCCATGCGCCGCAACCGGCGCAGCGCTTTCCACCACGGCGTCCGCTACGACTTGCGCCTCGGTCTCGCTTGGTTTCTCTCGCTCGCGGCCACGGCCCCGGTCGCGTCCCGGACGGTCGCCACGCTCGCGGCCACCCCGAACACCACGGTCGCGGCCATTGCGGCCACGGCCCCGGCCTTCGCCCCCATCGGCGACGCCCATTTCCGGAACGGCCAGTCCCTCGATGGTCTCGCGGGGGATTTCCTTGCCCAGCATCTGTTCGATGGCGGCCAGGAATTTGGCGTCTTCGGGCGTGCACAAGGAGTAGGCGCGACCGGAAAGACCGGCGCGGCCCGTGCGTCCGATGCGGTGCACATAGTCTTCAGCATGGAAGGGCAGATCGAAATTATAGACGTGCGACACGCCCTGAATGTCGATGCCGCGCGCCGCCACGTCGGAACAGACCAGCAGGCGCACTTCGTCCTTCTTGAAGGAATCCAGCGTGCGCATGCGCTCGGGCTGCGACATGTCGCCATGCAATTCGGCGGCGTCCAGACCATGGCGCTTGAGCGAACGGTACAAGATGTTCACCGTCTTCTTGCGATTGCAGAAGATGAAGGCGTTCTTGACGTCCTCGGCGCTCAGAAGGCGGCGCAGCGCTTCGCGCTTGTCCAACTCGTCGACCATGATCAGCGCCTGCTGAACATTGGCGGCGGGGGCGGCGGGCGGAGCCACCGAAATGCGCTTCGGGCTGAACAGGAACGTATCGACAAGGCGCTGGATTTCCGGCGGCATGGTAGCCGAGAAGAACAGCGTTTGGCGCATGCTGGGCAGCTTGGAGACGATCTTCTCGACATCGGGGATGAAGCCCATGTCCAGCATGCGGTCGGCTTCGTCAATGACCAGGATCTTGACGTCGTTGAGCAGAATGCGTCCGCGCTCGAACAGATCGAGCAGGCGTCCCGGCGTGGCGATCAGCACGTCGACGCCGCGATCGAGCTTGCGCACTTGTTCGTCCATCGACTCGCCGCCGATCAGCAGCGCCTTCGACAGCTTGTGATACTTGCCGTAGAGATCGAAATTCTCGGCCACCTGGGCGGCCAGTTCGCGCGTCGGTTCCAAGATCAGCGAGCGCGGCATGCGCGCCTTGGCGCGGCCCGACCCCAAAATCTCGATCATCGGCAGGGTGAAAGAGGCGGTCTTGCCGGTGCCGGTCTGCGCCGTGCCCAGCACGTCGCGGCCCATCAGCACCACGGGAATGGCTTCGGCCTGAATGGGGGTGGGATGTTCGTAGCCGACGTCGGCGATGGCGCGCAAAACGTCGTGGCTTAAACCCAGTTCCAGGAAGGTGACCTTTTCCTCAACCGGCGGCGGAGGCAGATGCTCCTCGTGATGGGCGAGCGGTTGCTCGTCCTCATCCGGTTCGGACGGGTAGCGGGCCTCGTTCTCCGGCTCGGCAACGAGCAGAGGTTCGGACTGGAAGTCGCCATCCGGCTCGCTGGCGCTATTGGCGCTCTCGATCGGCTCGACGGTGGGTTCGGAAGGTTCGTGTTCTGTCATGCGGGGCGGATCATAGGGGTTCGGGGCGTTCTGTCAATCGATCAAGTCCCGGATCGGCCTCTTGAAGGTCATTTGCGGGCTGTTCTTCCGCCGGAATGGCATAGCCCTCGGAAAGCCAGCGGTTCAGGTCCCGATCCGCGCAACGGCGCGAACAGAACGGTTTCAGCTTCACGTCCATGGGCTTGCCGCACACCGGGCAACGGGGTCCGTTCATTGGGTCAGCACCTCCAACTTTTCTCCTGATTCCAATATGATAGCATGTCCAAGCCGTTCTTCGGCCATAGCTAGGGCCTGGTTCATGCCCCCCCTTAGCAGGTCAACCGCCGCCGGGGGCAAAATCAGGCGGGGCCGGGCGGCGGGATTGGCGCGCACCAGGGACAAGGCGGCCCGCAACCCCGCGCAGGCCAAGGCTTCGGGACCAAGAAAAAGATCGGCCAGACAGGCCGAGCGCCGCTCTCTGGCCAGTTCGACCAGTCCCAGCGGGGTTGTGCCGCCCAGATGGACCTTCGTCTCGTCCCTGGCCAACTCGTCCTTGAGAAGGCCCACGATTTTGCCCAGCCGGTTCCTGGGCAGGCCCGCGAAATCGACCAAGATGCGCCCCCCCAGATTGCGCAGCCTGATTTGGCGGGCGATCTCGATGGCGGCTTCCTGGTTGGCGCGAAAACGGGCGTCGGGGCCTTTCTGCGCCCCGGTATCGACATCCACCGCCCACAGGGCCGCCGTGCGCTCGATCAGCAGCCGCCCGCCCGAAGGCAGGCGGACCAACGGCGACAGCGCCTCATCCAGGGCCTCGGCGGCCCCGCTGGTCTCGAACGGATCCTGGGCGGAACCGGGCTTGTTTTCCAGTATCTCGTCCGCCTTCCCCCTCGCCTGAAGTTCGGACAGGGGGTCGGCAGGCGCTTGCAAACGCAAGGGCGGCTTGGCGCCTTCGGGAATTTCCAAACCTTGCGGGACGTCCAGGGACAGACGCGCCCCCTTTTCGCCGTAGGGATCGGCCTTGACGCAAACCGCCACCGCATCGCCCTCGCCCAAGCGGCGCTTGCCCAAATTCAGAAATCCCGGCCTGGACAAACCAATCTCGACGAAGGCCCCGCCAATGCCCGGCTCCAATCGAACCACCCGGCCCAGATAGATGGCGCCCAGATAGGGCGCTCCTTGGTCGCGCGCAGCCCTGATCGCCACCACCCGCCCATCCTCGATGCGGGCGTAGCGCCGCTCGCCGGGAGAGACCGAGACGACCAACTGCGTGGTCATATATTTTTCTCCCTCAAGCGCCGGGCGAACGCTATCTGCGCCCTTGCCGCCTTCATATCGCCCCGGCCCCCTTGAGCAAGGCATAGGTTTCGTGCAGGGCTAGACCCACCACGTTCGAATAGGAACCGGACAGAAAGGGCACGAAGGCCGCGGCGGTGCCCTGGATGGCATAGCCGCCCGCCTTGCCCTCGCCCTCGCCTTCGGCGGCGTAGGCGGCGATTTCCCGGCTCTCCAGATGTTTGAAGGCGACCGTGGTGCTGACCAGCCGGTCCCAGTGCCGCCCGTCTGGCCCCAGAAGGCAGATGCCGCCCAGAACCTTATGGCGGCGGCCCGACAGGCGCTTTAGGCAATCGGCCACCATCTCGGGGCTTTCCGCCTTGGGCAGAATGCGCCGTCCCAGCGCCACCACCGTATCGGCCCCCAGCACGAAAGCGCCCGGATGGCGCCCCGCCACCAGACGGGCCTTTTCATAGGCCAGCCTGCGCGCATGGCCTTCGGGCAATTCGTTGGGCAGCGGGGTCTCGTCGCAGTCGGCGGGGTCAAACGCTTTGGGCTGGACGCCGATTTGCGCCAAAAGCTCACGCCGTCGCGGCGAGGCCGAGGCCAGGATCAAAGTTGGCCTAGGGTCAAAACTCATGAACGCCACGAACGCGACGCTGGAGATTTTGTCGTCCGAACAGGCGCTTGACCTGCCGTGGACTGGCTGTCCACAAGGGGCAAGCAACGTATTCGGGCGGCAAAATCACCGCGTCCCTCCGGGCTTCGAAGGAAATGGCCGACTGATGCGTCAAAACGCTCGACCGTATTCCCGATACGCTCATCGCGTTCTTCCTTTCATTCGGCCATTTTCTTCAGAAGCGCGTCTCGCGGGGTTCATGAGTTTTGACCCTGGAATCCATTCTATTTGAATCGGAAGGTGATACGCCCCTTGGTGAGGTCGTAAGGTGTCATTTCCACGTTCACGCGGTCTCCTGCCAGCACCCGGATGCGGTTCTTGCGCATCTTGCCCGATGTATGGGCCAAAATCTCATGGTCGTTGTCGAGTTTCACGCGGAACATGGCATTGGGTAGAATTTCCGCGATGATTCCTGAAAACTCGATCACATCTTCCTTCGGCATCCGCTCTCCTGCGTTGGGTTGAAAACCGCCCTTTGATGCGTCCAAGCGGCCATCAGGTCAAGAGGAATCCTTGTTTTCCCCCCTCTCCTGGTCCAGGATGGCACGGGGTACCAGGAATTCATGGGGGATCAAGATGTTCCAGACCGCCGAACTTGGCCAAAAAGTTTCCAGGGAAGATTTCGACCGCATTTCCCAGGATTTGCGATACGAGCTGCTGACGCTGCAAAACGAGCTTCGCGGCTGCGACTTTCCAGTCATCCTGGTCTTTGCCGGGGTGGATGGCGGCGGCAAGGGCGAAACGGTCAACCTTCTGAACGAATGGATGGACCCGCGCTGGATCGCGACCCGCGCCTACAGCATGCCCTCGGACGAAGAGCGCGAGCGCCCCTTCTATTGGCGCTTCTGGCGCGATCTGCCGCCCAAGGGCCAAGTAGGCCTGTTCCTTAGCAGTTGGTATTCGCACCCCATCAACAGCCATGTGCGCAAGGAAGCCAGCACCGCCGAATTCGAAAGCCTGCTTGACCGAGTCAACTCCTTCGAAAAGACCCTGGCCGACGACGGCGCCTTGATCGTCAAATTCTGGCTGCACCTAAGCAAGTCGGCCCAGAAGCGCCGCTTGAAGTCGCTGGAAAAGGACGAGTTGCAAAGCTGGCGCGTGACCAAGCAGGACTGGAAGAACTGGAAGAATTACGACCAGTTCATCAATACGGCAGAACATATGATCAGCAAGACCAGCACCGGCTATGCGCCCTGGGAAATCGTCGAAGGCGAGGACAGTCGTTTTCGCAGCCTGACCGTGCTGACTTTGGTGCGCGACGCCATCCGAAAGCACATGACCGAGCGGGCGGCCAAGCGCAAGCTGATCGCCGAACTGGCCGCCGCGGCCAACGCCAAGCGCACAGCCGAACTGGCCAATGTTCACAGCCAAATCAAAACGCTCGAGAAGAAGGCCGAGGCTTCCACCGCTAAAAAACCGGGCAAGGGCAAGGACAAGGCGAAGGCCGGTTTGGAGGTTCCGACCGTTTCTCTGACGCCACAGGGCCAGCTTCAGCCGCGCACCGTGCTGTCGGCGCTGGACATGACGTTGAAGTATGAAAAAAAGGAATACGGCTTGGCGCTGAAGAAGGCGCGCGCCGAACTGGCCCTTCTCTACCGCCAGGCCAAGGCCAGGGGCATATCCACCTTGCTGGTGTTCGAAGGCTGGGACGCTGCGGGCAAGGGAGGCGCCATTCGCCGCCTGACCGCCAGCCTGGACGCCCGCGATTACCGCGTGACCCCGGTCGCCGCCCCCACCGACGAGGAGCGCGCCCAACATTATCTGTGGCGCTTCTGGCGCCATATGCCGAGAGCCGGTCGTCTGACCCTTTTTGACCGCAGTTGGTACGGCCGCGTTCTGGTCGAGCGCGTCGAAGGCTTCGCCAGGGACGAGGAATGGCACCGCGCCTTTTCGGAAATCAACGACTTCGAAGAGCAGATCGCCTTCCACGGCACGGTGCTGGCCAAATTCTGGGTCCACATCACCAAGGAAGAGCAATATCGCCGCTTCAAGGAGCGCGAGACCATCGCCTACAAGAAGTGGAAGCTGACCGACGAGGACTGGCGCAACCGGGCCAAGTGGGACGATTACGAGACGGCGGTCAACGAAATGGTCGAGCGCACCAGCACGCGCCAAGCGCCCTGGATTTTGGTCGAGGGCAATGACAAGAACTACGCCCGCGTCAAGATCATCCAGTCGGTCGCCGATCTCTTGAAGAAGCGCCTCGCCAAGTAAGCTCGGTCAAAAAAACGCCGACAACGCTTGAAGGCGTTGTCGGCGATATTCACTTCCGCATGGAAATAATATTCAGTCTTCCCTGGGCGGCAGCTTGTGGGCCACGCCCTTGTGGCACTGAACGCAGGTCTTGCCTTCCAGCGCCGCCTGCGGATGCCTGAGCTTGGCGGCATTGCTCTGCTTCATGACATCCATCGAATCGTAGGTATGGCAGTTGCGGCATTCCCTTGAATCGCTTTTGATCATATAGACCCAAACGCGATCAGCCAGTTCCGCTCGCTTGGCGTAGAACTTCTCGGGCGTGTCAATGGTGCCCTTGATTTCGGCGATGATGTCATTGACCGCGAAGAACTTGCGCACCAGCTTGGGACCCAATTCTTTCGGAACATGGCAATCATGGCACTGGGCATGGGCGCCCGAGCGGTTCTTGTAGTGGATCGATTCCTTGTACTCGTCATAGTTCAACTGCATCGAATGGCACGAGGTGCAAAATTCGGTGCGGTTGGTCCATTCGATGGCGGTCACGAAACCTGCCATGCCGAAAACACCCGCCATGAAAATAATGGCGAAGAAGCCCAGGCTTTTGCACCAGGACCTCTTTTTCGAAGGCTGCCGCTTCGAGTGCCGCTCGTGATGAGCGGCACCCGTTGCGTCGGCGGCAGTCTCGCTATGGTTCTTGGACGAAGGCATTATTCAGGCAGCGACTGAGCATGAGCCAGAATGTCGGCCGAGACCGCAGGGTCGAGCGAGCGGAGAGCCGGCATCGCCTCGGCAGGCTGCCCGTTCAGCGACTTGTGCAGAAGCTGCCAGGGGTCGGTCTTCAAAGCGCCAACGGCGGCGCCGGTGCTGACCTTCTTGCCGTCAACGCCATGACAACCGGCGCACAGGGTGTTGAAATAAACCTCGCCCTTGGCGGCGTTGCCCTTCGGCTTGCCGGCGGCATCGACATACTTGTTCAGATCGGGCAGGCCCTTCGAGATGAAAAGACCCAGATCGGCGGCGTCCTGCGCGCCCAGCTTGCCCGCATAGGCGTGCTTGGCGTCCATGACGGCGGCGGCGATGGCCTTGGGATCCTTGCCCGCCATGCCCGCAACGCCCTTGATGCCGGTGGCGTGGTCGTTCTTGCCGTAAACGCCGTCCTTGCCCTTGAAGTCCCAGCCGTGGCATTCCTTGCAACGCCAGGACTGCTTCGGATATTTGCCCGAAGCCGGATAGGCGGGGTGAGTCTCTTCCGGACGGGACTGCTTCAATTCCTTGAACCAGTTGTCATAGAGCTTGCCGCCCCTGGCCATGGCGGATACGTCCTCGGCGGCAGCCGCCGGAAGGACCGAACCGGTCAACCCCACCATCAACGCCAAAGCGGCGATCATCGTCAGACCAAGAATCCTCATCGCAACATTCCTTTTCTCTTGAACTTTGTTACGGTCCGGTCGCCCGTCCCGCCATTCTCCCACCAACAGTGCTAGTCACATTCCGACTGCCAAGCAATACCCCCGCCGGGTAGCCAACGCCCGCCCCCTTGAGGGAGCGGGCGAGGCTTTAAGCGGGCAGGTTAAGCTGCGTGAATCAGCCCCAGCTGTCCTGGCTGATGCTCTGATACCAGCCGGTAGCGAAATCCGCTTCCTTCTTGCGGAATTGGGCATTCGCGCCCTTGGGGCTGACGCCGCCGGAACCCTTGACGCCGTCGATCTTGCCTTCGGTCACGGCATAGACCGCCGCAACCGAAATGCCGTAATCGGGGTTCAAGAGGCTGTAGCAGGTATTGATCGCCGAGAACGGCACCGGGGTGTTGCCCTTCAGCGTCGCCACGATGGCGGCAGCCGCCACCTTGGCCTGGCTGGAGGCCGAGTAACCCGACTTCGGCATGGCGCCGGCGATGCAAGCGTCGCCGATGACATACACGTCCTTGACCTGGGTCGATTCGAACGTGTTCGGATTGATCGGGCAGAAGCCGGTGGCGTTGGTCAAGCCCGACTTGATGGCCACCATGCCCGCCGACTGCGGCGGAATGATGTTGGCCACGGCGGGCTTGAACTTGTCGAAGTCGGTGGCGACGACGCCAGCCTTGGCGTCGACGCTCATGACCTTGCCGCCCTTGGCCGCCGGGACCCATTCGAGATGCTTCTCGTAGAGCTTCTCCCAACCTTCCTTGAACAGGCCCGACTTGGCGAAGTCGTCCTTCGAGTCGAGGATGATCACCTTCGACTTGGGCTTCTTGGCCTTCAGATAGTGGGCGATCAAGCTGGCGCGCTCGTACGGGCCGGGCGGGCAGCGGTAGGGGTTGGCGGGGGAAGAAATGATGACATGTCCGCCGTCCGGCATGGCTTCCAACTGCTTGTGCAACAGCGCGGTCTGCGGACCGGCCTTCCAAGCGTGCGGCATGATGTGCGAAGCGGCTTCGTCATAGCCGGGCAAAGCGCCCCACTTCATGTCGATGCCGGGCGACACGATGCACTTGTCGTAGCTGAACGACTGGCCGTCGGCAGTCACCACCTTCTTGGCGGCGCCGTCAATGGCGGTGACGGTGGCGTTGACCACCTTGACGCCATGCTTGGCCGAGAGCGCGTCGAACTTGCGTTCGATGAACGACATCGGGAACATGCCCGCCAGAACGGCGTTCGAGAACGGGCAGGTGAAGTGCGTCTTCTCGGCGTCGATCAGAGTGACGTCGAGAGCCGGATTGTAACGCTTCAGATATTTGGCCGCCGTGGCGCCGCCAAAACCGCCGCCGATAACCACGACGCGCTCGGAACCCGTCGTACAACCGGCGATGCCGAACGTCGAAACAGCGCCAGCGGCGCCGAGGAGACCGTTAAAAGTCCTGCGTGAAATCTTTGTCATAGCGCTGGTCCCCCTCACTTCTTGGCAGTGTAATAGTCGACCATGGCGTCAAGGTCCTTATCGGAATAACCCTTGACGATACGGTCCATGATGGTGGCTTCGCGCTTGCCGCTCTTGTACTCGCGCAGAATCTGCTTCAGCTCGGCAGGCTTCTTTTCGTGGAAAGCAGGCATCGAGCCAAGGCTGCGTCCATCGGTGCCGTGGCAACCGGCGCAAGCGTCGGCGGCAACTGAAATGGCATCCATGGCGCGGGCCGAAGGCGCTGCAAGCAGCGCCGCGGCCACGCAGAGTCCGGCTGTTAAGAGACGTTTGGTCATTGTGTCGATCCTCCCCGGGAGTCTGTGACGTTAAGTGGTTCGCGCTTTTTACGTCTTTATTAGGCAAAAAGTATCAAGTCGCGAAGCCGCTGACAATGCCCGATTTTGATACGGATCAATCCTGATGAAATGAAGGCAATATTAAATTTATCTAATTTAGCGTCAGCAAATCTTATCATTGACAAAGACTTACGCAGGCGGCTTGCCGGGCCGCTATTTCTTCATGTAGTTATATAAGCAAAATGAGAGGCAAGCCCCAATGGGCCTGCGGCTTGAAACCGGCTTGGGAGGATGAACGTGTTCGAGATGGATGTCTTAACGAAGGTCACGCTAGGCGCCTTTCTGCTGGGCGGGGTGCTGGGTGCCCTGGCCCTGAAAAGCAATTTCTGCACCATGGGCGCCTTGTCCGACATCGTCTTCATGGAAGACTGGCGGCGCTTCCGTTCGTGGATGCTGGCCGTCGCCGTTGCCATCCTGGGCACGCAGGGCATGCACATGGCGGGCATGCTGGATATCGGCAAGGCCAATTTCCTGACTCCCAGCCTGGGCTGGGCGGGCGCCATTATCGGCGGACTATTGTTCGGCTATGGCATGACCATGGCGGGCGGTTGCGGCAACAAAACCCTGGTGCGTCTGGGGGCAGGCAACCTGAAATCGCTGGTCGTCGTTCTGGTCCTGGGCTTTACCGGCTATATGACCATGCGCGGCTTGATCGCGGTGCCCCGCATCGAGCTGGAAAGAACCAATCTGGATTTCAAGGCTCTGGGCATTGCCAGCCAGGGCATTCCCGCCATTCTGGGCAGCCTGGGATTGGAAGCGGCGACGGCGCGCATCGCGGCCATCGCCATCGTGGCGGGCGGCCTGCTGATCTTCTGCTTGAAAAGCAAAGAGTTCCTGACCTCGCCGGTGCATCTGTTCAGCGGCGTCGCCATCGGCTTGATCATCGCCGGCGGCTGGGCGGTTTCCGGCATCCTGGGGGCTGACGAATTCGACCCCCTGCCCCTGACCTCCTACACCTTCGTCGGCCCCACCAGCGACACGATGCAATATCTGATGACCTTTACGGGGTCCAAGATGAATTTCGGCGTCGCCGCCGTGATCGGCGTGGTGACGGGATCGTTCCTGGCCGCCATCCTGACCGGCGAATTCCATATCGAGGCTTTCAGCGACGCTTCCGACATGAAGCGCCACCTTCTGGGAGCGGCCATGATGGGCGTGGGCGGCGTGCTGGCCATGGGCTGCACCTTCGGCCAGGGCCTGACCGGCATGTCGACGCTGGCCCTAAGCTCGGTGATCGCCCTGGTTTCGATCTGCATCGGCGGCGTCTGGGGCCTGCGCTCGATGGAGGAAGGCAGCGTGATGGGCGGTCTTCGCGCCGTCTTCGTGCGCAGCTGATTTTCATATTCGGTTTATGAAAGAGGAGTCGTGAATGTCTAGTGAACTGAAACCGTCCGCCCTGACCCGGCGCGAGATGCTTCTGGCCAGCGCCGCCTTGCTGGCCTTCGCGGCCACCGGCACGATGCCGGGCACGGCCCAGGCCACCCCGGCCGAGGTCGATGCCGCCGTCAAGAAGCTGACCAACAACGCCGCCGTCAAGCCGGGCAAGGTGACGTTGGAACTGCCCGAGATCGCCGAGAACGGCGCCAGCGTTCCGATGACGGTCAAGGTCGAAAGCCCGATGACCGACAAGGATCACGTGACGGCCATTCACATTTTCGCTGAAGGCAATCCCCGCCCCGTCGTGCTGTCGGTCAAGATCGGGCCGCGCGCGGGCAAGGCGGAATTCGCCATCCGCATTCGCATGGCGCAGACGCAGAACGTGCTTGCAGTCGCCGTCATGAGCGATGGCCAAGCCTTCAGCGCCAAGAAAGAAGTCAAAGTCACCGCCGGCGGCTGCTGAGCGGACATCGTTAGGAGATACGAACATGGCAGCAGCTCAAGTGCGCGTTCCCTCGTCCGCCAAGAAGGGCGAGGTGATCGAAATCAAGACCCGCATCCAGCACGATATGGAAACCGGCATGCGCAAGGATTCCTCGGGCAAGACGGTTCCCCGTCTGATGCTGAAGTCCTTCGTCTGCAAGTACAACGGCGCCACGGTGTTCGAAGCCGATTTCGACACCTCGGTTTCGGCCAACCCGATTTTGTCCTTCTTTACGGTGGCCACCGAAAGCGGCAAGCTGGAATTCATCTGGACCGACGACAACAACGTCGCCGTCAAGGAAGAAGCCAGCATCACGGTTGCGTAATACCGTTTTGCATTAATCGTGTCCGATTAATGCAAGCCTCAGGCGCCGGGCGGGATGCTCCGCATCCCTTGGCTCCCGCGCCTTTGGGCGCGCGCGGGCCTTGCCCGCGTCCAAGCGGCAATGAGTCATACTTTCTGCCGCTTGGTATAAATTAGCGCTGTCTTGCAAAAACCCCGCGATGCCTGTTAGCTGGCGTCGCGGGGTTTTTCATGACTGCGATGCGCCGTCCATGACCATGGCGAACCATGAGTGGCTGTGTTAGAAAATTCCCCATGACCAAGCCAATCAAACGCGTCCTTCTTTTAGCAATGGCCCTTGCGCTGGTCGGCGCCGCCATCGCTTTCTGGATCGGCCAGGATCGGGGAAGCGTTGCAAGCCCATCGGCGCCCGGCCTGTCCACAGCCGCCTTGGAAGGCAAGTCGGTCTTCGAAAAGAATTGCGGCGAATGTCACGGCCTCGACGCCATGGGCACCGACAAAGGGCCGCCCCTGATCCATCGCATCTACAAACCCGGCCACCATTCCGACATATCTTTTTACATGGCCGTGCAAAATGGCGTGAAGGCGCATCACTGGCCTTTCGGCGACATGCCGGCACAGCCCGAGGTGACGCAAGATCAGGTCGCCATGATTTTGCGCTATATCCGTGAATCGCAACTGGCGGCGGGTATCGGCTCATGACAAGCCCCTGTCTTGCAATAGGAGCAAGGCGCGCCTAGGTTAAGGCTGGTTTCTGATCACCGGATAGATATTGCCATGTCCGCCGCCTCCGCTAGCACCTCTTTGGCCTATTCCTGCGCCGGACATGTCTATGCGCACATATTCGACCCCATCTTCTTCGTGGTCGCTCTGGCCCTGCCCAAGGCCATGGGCCTGGCCTATGAGGACGCGCTGCTGCTGATCATCGGCGGCAAGGTGCTTTATGGCGTTCTGGCGCCGGGGGCGGGCTGGCTGGGCGACCGCTGGAGCGCGGTGGGCATGATGCTGATCTTTTTTATCGGCCTGGGACTGGCGGGCATCGCCACCGGACTGGCCGACAATCCTTTCCAACTGTCGCTGGGCCTGGCCGGGCTGGGCTTCTTCGGCTCGATCTATCATCCGGTCGGCACCGCCTGGCTGGTGCGCAACGCCACCAACCGCGGCAAGGCCCTGGGATTGAACGGGATCTTCGGTGGCCTGGGAGCGGCCCTGGGCGGCATCGTGGCCGGAGCGCTAACCGACGCCATTTCCTGGCGCGCCGCCTTCATCATTCCCGGCGTCGTCGTCTTGGCCTCGGGCCTGCTGTTCGCCTACAGCTTGAAGAAGGGCCAAGTCGTCGAAATCAAGGAAGACCTGAAGCCGCACGCCGCCCCCAGCAAGGGCGAGACCATTCATGCCGGGTTGATCCTGACGCTGACCATGCTGTGCACAGGGCTGATCTATCAGGTGACGCAGCCAGCCCTGCCCAAATTGTTCGAAGCCCGCCTGGGCGACGTGCTGGGCGACGGCCTTTTGGGCGTCGGCGGACTGGTCACCCTGATCTACACCGTTGCCGGACTGTTTCAACTGGTGGCCGGTCACTGGGCCGACCGCTATCCGCTGCGCTATGTCTATGCCGGGGTCTATCTGGCTCAGGTGCCGATGCTGCTGGCCGCCGCCTGGGT
This sequence comes from Alphaproteobacteria bacterium, assembly GCA_015231795.1. Taxonomy (NCBI): domain Bacteria; kingdom Pseudomonadati; phylum Pseudomonadota; class Alphaproteobacteria; species Alphaproteobacteria bacterium. The sequence continues at coordinate 14,600 of JADGAX010000004.1, forward strand.
GGGCGGACTGCCGCTGGCCCTGGTGGCCATGGTCATGGTCAGCATGAATCTGGCTGGCATTCCGGCGGAAAACAGCCTGTTGGCCCGCTATACGCCCGCCAAATGGCGCGGCACCGCCTTTGGCATGAAATTCGTGCTCAGTTTCGGCATCAGCGGCATGGGCGTGCCCCTGATGGCCGTCATCTTGAAGAACACCGGCGATTTCATCTGGGTGTTCCTGCTGTTGTCGCTGATGGCGGTCATTGTCGTTGCGGCCAGCCTGATGCTGCCCAGGGACGCGCCTAAGCCGACGGCCTTGGAAGAAGCGGAAGCTCAGGCCCAAGCCACAACCTAACCCGTTCAGGTAGGCTTTCCCCTTGCTTTCGGGCAGGGAAATCCCTATGTTCCCGCCGTCCGTTGCCGCTTGATGGCTTTCGCTCCGGGGCGCACCCCGGCGGACGTTCCCCCCTTTAGATAGCCGAGGAATGTCATGGCCAAGATTCAGGTCAAAACCCCGCTGGTCGAGCTTGATGGCGACGAAATGACGCGCATCATCTGGCAGTTCATCAAGGACAAGCTGATCTTGCCCTATCTCGACGTCAAACTCGAATATTACGACTTGTCGATCGAGCATCGCGACGCCACGGACGACTTGGTGACGGTCGATTCCGCCAACGCCATCAAGAAGCATGGCGTGGGCGTGAAATGCGCCACCATCACGCCCGACGAAGCCAGGGTGAAGGAATTCGGGCTTAAGCAGATGTGGAAATCGCCCAACGGCACTATCCGCAACATTCTGGACGGCACGGTCTTTCGCGAACCCATCATCATGAAGAACGTGCCGCGTCTGGTTCCCGGTTGGACGCAGCCCATCGTGATCGGCCGCCACGCTTTCGGCGATCAGTACAAAGCCACCGATTTCCTGGTGCCGGGCAAGGGCAAACTGACCATGACCTTCACGCCCGACGATGGCGGGCAACCCATCACGCATGACGTATTCCAGTTTCCCGGCGCTGGCGTCGCCATGGGCATGTACAACCTGGACGAATCGATCCGGGGCTTTGCCAGGGCCTGCATGAATTACGCCCAGATGAAGGGCTGGCCGCTGTATCTGTCGACCAAGAACACGATCCTGAAAGCCTATGACGGGCGTTTCAAGGATTTGTTCCAGGAAGTTTACGACCGCGAATTTGCCGACAGTTTCAAATCCAAGAGCATCACCTACGAACACCGCCTCATCGACGACATGGTGGCCTGCGCAATGAAATGGTCGGGCGGCTTTGTCTGGGCCTGCAAGAATTACGACGGCGACGTGCAATCCGACACCGTGGCCCAGGGCTTCGGATCATTGGGTCTGATGGCCTCGGTCCTGATGAGTCCCGACGGCAAGACGGTGGAAGCGGAAGCGGCGCACGGCACGGTCACCCGCCATTATCGCGAACATCAGAAGGGCAAGGAAACCAGCACCAATCCCATCGCCAGCATCTTCGCCTGGACCAGAGGCCTTTACTATCGCGGCCAGTTCGATGGCCAGCCCGAGGTGCAGAAATTTGCCGAGACTCTGGAGCGCGTTTGCATCGAAACCGTGGAAGGCGGGCAGATGACCAAGGATCTGGCCATCCTGATCGGTCCTTCGCAGCCCTGGCTGACCACCACCTTGTTCCTGGACGCCATCGACGCCAACCTAAAAAAGGCGATGGGGTAAGGTTTGACAGCAAACCTCCGATGTTATAACATGCGTTAGAACATCGGAGGTTGTCATGTCATCCAGCACGACGATTCGCAAAATTGGCAATTCCCTTGGAATTATCCTGGGCAAGGGTCAGCTTGATGAGTTTGGCCTTAAGGAAGGCGACAAACTTTATGTCGTCAGTTCGTCCGAAGGGCTGACTCTGACCCCCTACGACAATGACTTCTCGCGTCAGATGGAAACCGCCAAAAGCGTCATGGGCCGGTATCGCAACACGCTGCGGGAATTATCGAAATGAGCGAGCCATTGTGGCTTTCGCTGGACCTTGTCCTGGCGGTCCACAAAATGGTGCTGGCTGAACACGGCGGCGCTGATGGCGTGCGCGACCAAGGCCTGCTTGAATCCGCCCTGGACAGGCCCAAGAACCGCTTCGCCTATGAAACAGCGGATATCGTTTCATTGGCCGCATCGTATGCTTATGGCCTAGCCAAAAATCATCCCTTCATCGACGGCAACAAGCGCATCGCTTTCATGGCAGCCGCAATCTTTCTGGAAACCAATGGATTTCTTTTGACCGCCTCGGAAGCTGAAGCGACGATTGCCGTTCTGAGCCTAGCCTCGAGCGCTTGGAGCGAGACCGAGTTCGAGGCTTGGTTAAGCAACAACACCAAGGCCCCAGCCCCATGACCTCAAACTCGCTACGCGACGCCGACATCGCCTCGGTCTTGCATCCTTACACCAACCTAGCCGCCCACCCGGCCAAGGGACCGCTGGTGATCGCCAGGGGCGAAGGCATTCGCGTCTTCGACGAAGCGGGCAAGGATTACATCGAGGGCATGTCGGGTCTGTGGTGCACCAGCCTGGGCTTTTCCGAACCCCGTTTGGTGGAAGCCGCCAAGCGTCAGATGGAAGAGCTTCCCTTCTATCATCTGTTCAATCACAAGGGCCACGCTCCCGCCATCAGACTGGCCGAAAAGCTGATCGAGCTGGCGCCGGTGCCGATGTCGAAAGTGTTCTTCGCCAATTCGGGTTCCGAAGCCAACGACACTGCCATCAAGCTGGTCTGGTACGTCAACAACGCGCTGGGACGGCCTGAGAAAAAGAAGATCATTTCGCGCAACAAGGCTTATCACGGCGTGACGTTGGCCACCGCCAGTCTCACGCATCTGCCCAACAATCAGCGCGATTTCGACCTGCCCATCGCCCGCATCCTGAAAGCCGACTGCCCGCATCATTACCGTTTCGCGCAAACGGGCGAGAGCGAGGAGGATTTCTCGACAAGGCTGGCGGCAAATCTTGAGGCTTTGATTCTGGAAGAAGGTCCCGACACGGTGGCCGCCTTCTTCGCCGAGCCGGTGATGGGCGCAGGCGGCGTCATCGTTCCCCCCGCCTCCTATTTTCCCAAGATTCAGGCGGTGCTGAAGAAATACGACGTGCTGCTGATCGCCGACGAAATCATCACCGGCTTCGGACGCACCGGCAACATGTTCGGCTGCCAGACTTTCGGCATCGAACCCGACATGATTTCACTCGCCAAGGCCTTGTCCTCGGCCTACGCCCCCATCTCGGCCCTGATGGTCAACGAGCGCATCTTCAAAATACTGCAAGAACAAAGCGCCAAGATCGGCATCTTCGGCCACGGCTATACCTATTCCGCTCATCCTTTGGGCGCCGCCGTGGCGCTGGAAACGATGGCGATTTACGAAGAACGCGACATCGTGGGCCATGTGCAAAAGATGGCCCCGCATTTCCAGGGCAAGCTGCAAGGCTTCGCTGCGCACCCGCTGGTCGGCGAAGCGCGCGGCGTGGGATTGATCGGCGCCTTGGAACTGGTGGCCGACAAGAAAACGCGGGCCAACTTCGACCCCGCCCAGGCCATCGGGGCCAAGGTCGTCGCCGCCGCCGAGCAGGAGGGCGTAATTCTTCGCGCCATGGCGGGCGACGCTATCGCCTTCTCGCCGCCGCTGATCATCACGCAAAGCGAAATCGACGAAATGTTCCAGCGATTCTCAAAGGCGTTGGAGCGGGTAGTGGCTAGCTTATAACGTTTTCCACCGGCGCGATCATATCCAAATCGACCTTCAGCGCCCTGGCCAAGGCACGCAAAGTTTCCACCGACCCGGTGCGCCGTCCGGTTTCGATCTGCGACAGATACAGCTTGGCGATCCCTGCAGCGCTTGCCAGTTCCGCCTGCGTCATCTTTCGGTATTGGCGCAGCACCTTCAGCGGGCTTGCGCCGTCCAGCAGGGCATTCGCCACATCGGCTGGAAAGCGCTCGCTTGGGCGCTGCTTGGCAGCGTCATACAAGGCCTCGTCACTCATCGAACCCGCGAAAGGCCGCACCCGCTCCCAAACCGCCCAAGGAATGACGGCAAACTCGGGCTTTCCATTTCTTCCTGTAATGATCTGTGGTTTCATAACGCGATATCCCTAATCATAGACGCTGCCCCTGGGAGCAATGGCCAGCACCTCGACAACCAGCACCGAACCATGCAGTTCGAAAATGACGCGCCAATCGCCAACCCGCAGCCTGTAACCGGGCCGCCCCTTCAAGGCTTTGACATTGTTGTTCGGCGCTTTGGGATTATCCGCCAAACGCTCGACCTTGCCGCGAATGGTCCTGGCCGTGTTGGCCGGAATCCGCCGCAAGGTTACGATCGCTTCGCTGGAATATTCGACGCGCCAAGCCATAGCCAAACTATAGCTTAAAGCTATAGCCGGTCAAGCGAGCTTTCAGTGCGCCGAACCGTAGGTTTCGCCCTGGATATAGGTTTCGCATTCCTTGAGTTCGAGTTCGCAGGCCCCCAGCGCCGCCGCATAAAGGTCGCGCACCGACACCATGCCCAGAACCATCCCGTCCTTGACGACGGGCAGATGGCGGTAGCCGCCCTCCTGCATGCGCATGAGCGCCTGATCCGAACTTTCGTCGGGTCCGACCGTATCGACGCGCGAGGTCATGGCAACCGACACCGGCGTGGCGTCGGCATCCAGGCCCAGAGCCACGACGCGGGTCATGATGTCGCGTTCGGTGATGATTCCCCGCAGGCCCGACCCCTGCAGAATGACCAAGCAGCCGATATGCTTGTCGGCCATTTGCTTCGCCGCTTCCCGCACGCTGGCCTGCGCGGAAATCGAATGCACCCGTCCTTCGGTCACGATATCGGGAATGATGCGTTTTGGCATGGTGTTCTCCCCTCTGTTATACAGATTAATATGGATATGGGAGGCCAAGCCTTGCGCTACAACGGCGCAATAACCCTAAAATAAATAGTTGATCAGGCGGACTTAGGGGGTGTAACGCGGATCAGAGCCAACTGATTCCTGTGTCTGCGCAAGATTTCGAAGCGAAAACCGTAAAACAGAAATGTCTGACCGGCCTCGGGAATTCGCCTTGATTCGTGCAAGATCAGCCCTGCCAAGGTGGAAGCCTGATCGGCGGGCAAGCGCCATTCGAACTCGCGGTTCAGATCGCGCAAGGTCACCTGACCGTTGGCGATGATGGCGCCATCGGCCTGCAGGCGAACGCCCGCCACCGCCACGTCATGTTCGTCGGCGATGTCACCCACGATTTCCTCGATGATGTCTTCCAACGTGACCACGCCCATCAGCGCGCCATATTCATCGACCACCAGGGCGAAATGTTCGTGCCGGTCGCGAAAGGACTGCAACTGGTCCAGAAGCGACGTGGTGTCGGGAACGAACCAGGGCGTCGATGCCAGCTTTTCCACATCAAGACCCTGGGCGTCGCCCTTCTGCACATTAAGGGCGCGCAGCAAATCCTTGGCATGCAGGACGCCCACGATATTGTCGGGATTGTCCTTCCACAGCGGAATGCGCGTGTAGGGGCTGGCCAGCACCTGTTCGACGATCACCGGGGCCGACTGCCCGATATCGATCGTGTAGGCGCTTTTCCGGTGGGTCATGATCTCGCCCACCTCCACGTCGGCCAGTTCCAGGATGCTTTTAAGCATCGCCCGTTCGTGTTTGATTTCTTCGGACCCTTCGGTGTGGATGTCGATGGCGCCCTTCAACTCGACCAGCGCACGTTCCATGTCGTGTTCCGGATGGCGCACGCCGGCTAGGCGAAGCAGCCACCAGGCGACATGCTGAACGATTCGCAGCAACGGCAGCAGGACCAGCACCAGCCAGCGCACCACGGGGGCCACGAACAAGGCGGCGCGGTCGGCATGGGTAATGGCGTAGGTCTTGGGCAGTATCTCGCTGAACAGCACCACCACCACGGTCATGGCGGCGGTGGCGTAGGCCACGCCCGCATCGCCGAACATGCCGATCAGCACGCTGGTTGCCAGGGCGGAAGCCATGATGTTGACCAGATTGTTGCCCACCAGCAGTGCGCCGATGAAGGTTTCGCGCTTTTCCAGCAGTTTGTTGACGTGCTTGGCCCTGCGGCTGCCGCCTTGTTCCAGCTGATGCATCAAGGGTCGGCTGGCCGCCGTCAGCGCGGTTTCGGAACCCGAGAAAAAGGCCGACAGGATCAGCAGTCCGAAGATGACGCCCAGATAGATCCAGTCAAGCTCGCTCATGACCCGGCCATTTTCACGAAATCTTGCATCACGGCGCGCACGGCTTCCGCAGGCACGTTGCGTTCCAGGAAGGATCGGCCGATGCCGCGCGCCAGCACGAAAGTGATCTTGCCGTCCTTGACCTTCTTATCCAGCGTCATGTGGGCCAGCAGTTTTTCGGCGTCCCAGGTCAGGCCCGCCAAGGCGGGCAGGCGAACCGGAAGACCGGTCTGCGCCAGATGCGCCGCCACCCTGGAAGCGTCTTCTTGCGGGGAAAGGCCCAAACGCGCCGACAGATCGAAGGCCAGCAACATGCCCAGCGCCACCGCCTCGCCATGCAGCATCCGTCCGTCATAGCCCAGTTCGGCTTCAAAGGCGTGGCCGAATGTGTGGCCAAGATTAAGCAGGGCGCGCAGGCCCGATTCCCGTTCGTCTTGGCCGACGATTCTGGCCTTGGCGGCGCATGAGGTCAGCACCGCCTGCAAGATGGCGTCGGGCTTCAGAGCAAGCACGTCGCGATGACTTTGTTCCAGCCATTCGAAGAAGGTGGGATCGTCGATCAGCCCGTATTTCATCACTTCGGCGTAACCGGCCCGCAATTCGCGCCCCGGCAGGGTGGCAAGGGCCAGGGTATCGGCCAGCACCAGCCTGGGCTGATAAAAGGCGCCCACCAGATTCTTGCCGCGCTTGGTGTTGATGCCGGTCTTGCCGCCCACGGAACTATCGACCTGCGACAAAAGCGTGGTGGGAATTTGAACGAAGGGAACGCCGCGCAACAGAATGGCGGCAGCGAAACCCACCAGATCGCCGATGACGCCGCCGCCAAGGGCCACCAGGGTCGTCGAACGTTCCACCCTGGCGGCCAGCAGAACGTCGATCAGGCTTTCCAGATGCGCGAAATCCTTGGTCGCCTCGCCCGCGGGCAAAACGTGCGACGCATGTTCGATGCCCGATTTTGTCAGCGAGTCTTCCAGCCGCTTCAGATACAAGGGGGCGACATTCGCGTCGGTCACGATGAAAACGCGCTTGCGGTCCAGAACCGGCAACATCCGTTCGCCCGCCTGTTCGATCAATCCCGGCCCGGCCAGGATGTCGTAAGATCGCTCGCCCAGATCGACCTGAAGTTTGCTGGTCATGCCGCCTCTCCCTTGCGGGCCGCGAACGTCTCAAGCGCCCTTAGCACCGTTTCGCATGTCGTCTCGGGCGGATCGAAGCCGCTTTCCACCGTGATGTCCGCCTGGGCGTAAACCGGGTAACGCAGCTCCATCAGCCGGGCCAGCGTCTCCGACGGATCGCCCTCGTTCAGCAACGGGCGGTGCGTGCGCCCCTTGGTCCTGGACACCAGAACCTCAAGCGACGCTTTCAGCCACACGGAAAGGCCGCGCGCCTTGATTTCGGCCTGCGTTCCCTCGTCCATGAAGGCGCCGCCGCCCGCCGCGATCACCTGCACCGGACCAGCCAGCAGGCGCGTCATCACCTTGCGCTCGCCTTCCCGAAAGGCCGGTTCGCCGTATTTCACGAAATAATCGGCCACAGAGCAGCCCGCCGCTTTTTCGATCTCGGCGTCGGCATCGACGAAAGGCAGGCCAAGCCGGTCGGCCAGCAGGCGTCCCACCTTGCTTTTCCCGGCCCCCATCAGCCCCACCAGCACCAAAGAGCGGCTGGGAATCATCCGGGGCGAATCGTCCTTGGTCGTTGAACCGTTCATGAGCCGCCGATACACTGCCACATCATCGCCATGATGATCCGTTATCCGGACCACAGGGCTTGGCCTGGGTTGTACCCCGCGCCGGTCCATCCTGTCCATCGCAGCCCGAGGAAATATGAAGACGCTCTCTCGAATACTGGCCTTCCTATTGCTGGCCGCCATCGGCGGCGGCGTGGTCTTTCTGGCCACCTGGGACATGCCCCCCCCCACCGCCAAGGTCGAAAAGGTGATCCCCAATGAGCGCTTCCAGAAATAAATTCATCCCATTGATGTTGCTGGCGTTTCTGGCAACACCCGCGAGTCGCGCCTGGGGCGAGGCGGCCGAGACGGTCTCCGAGAACAAGGAAACCGACGTCATCATCCCCGAACCGGTCCAGGAAATCGGCGGCGTATCGGGGGCCAGACGCGACATCGGCGGCGTCCAGTCCCAGGAACTACTGCCGGTCAGCCAGGAAACGGTGGGCACGCTCGACGAGGCCCATGGCGGGCTATCGATCGACATGTGGAAGGGAACGCCCCGGGAAGTGGTGGAAACCTTTTTGCCGCAACTGGCCTCTGGCCCCGGAGCGCGAACGCCTTACGATCTGCAGCGCCGCTTCCTGCTGACCTCGGCGGAAGTGCCCCAGGGCTTGCCCGGCCTGGGCGAGAAGGACACCGCTTCCTTGCTGATCCGCCGGGTCGAGCGGCTTTACGCCATGGCGGCCTGGGACGACGCCAGACGCATGCTGGCCCTGCTGCCCGAGAAGCTGCGCGCCGAATCGCTGATCCGTTACGAAGTGGAGGCCCTGTTTCTCGCCCATGACGACCAGCAGGCCTGCGAACGGGCGAAACCCCATCTTGGCGCGGGCGACGACCGTTTCTGGACCAAGGCCGCCGTGGTCTGCGCCTTGATCGAAGAAGACAAGGCGCATGCCGGCATGGCGCTCGACATGATGCGCGAGGAAAAGATCGCCGATCCCTTCTTTACCGCCCAGGCAGAATCGATGCTGGGCGTCAAGATCAAGAAGTTTCCGCCCCTGGAAGACCCAGGCGCGATTCATTTGACGCTGTTGCGCGTAGCCAAAAAGCCCCTGCCCGACGGCATGGCCGACAAGCTGACCGCCCCGTCGCTACTGAGGGGCATCGCGTCCTGGACGGAATTCAACGCGGAAAGCCGGATGGCGGCGGCCCGCAAGGCCGAAGCCGCCGGGGCCGTCTCGACCGACGAACTGCGAAGCTTGTACGACGCCGCCGACTTCTCGGAAAAGGAACTGAGCGGCGACGAGAAAGAAATCATGAAGCAGAAGGGAGAGCGGCGCGCCGCCCTTCTTTACCGCTTGGCCAAGCGTCAAGACAGCGTCGAGGCCAGGGCGGAGCGGATCGCCAAGAATCTGGGCGGCGCCGGTTCCGGCAATGGCCTTCTGGCCGCCATGCGCCTGCATGCGCCGCTGGTCGAGGAGATTCCCCCCGGTTCGACCATGGCTTGGTTCGCGCCCAGCGCGGTGCGCATTCTTCTGGCGGCGGGCAAGGAGGACAAGGCCAAGGAATGGGTCCCCTTCGCCAAGCCGCAGGGCGAGGTTCAGAACAAGGCGGGAGAAGCGCTGTTGCTGCCCATCTTGCGCCTGATGGACGCCGTTCCGGCTTTGGAACAGGCGCATCTGGAAAATTGGCGCGAAGCTGGCAAGGACATGCCGTCAGGCCGGGCCGCCTTGCTGTTCGGCCTGCTTGAAGCGCTGGGCGATCCGGTGCCCGCGCAACTCTGGCTGACTGAATCGTCCGCCAAGGCGGAGGCCGCCAACATTCCCCCCGCCATCTGGCATGGGCTGAAACAGGCCGCCGAGAACAAGTCGTCCGGTCAGGCGGCGCTTTATTCGTTGCTGGCCCTGGACGCCGAAGGCGTGGGCGGCGCCAGCCCAATCGTTTTGCAAGAAGTCGTGCGCACCTTGAAGGCCGGGGGGCTTGAGAAGGATGCCAGGGCTTTGGCGTTGGAAGCGGCCATCGCGGCGGGCATCTGATTGGATCGCTTCTGCGAGTCGTTTCTGGAAATGCTGGCCGCCGAGCGGGGGGCGGCGGCCAACACCCTGGCCGCCTATCGGCGCGATCTTCTGGAAGCCCAGGGATTTCTAAAGGCCAGGGACGTGGCGCTGGCAAGCGCCCAATCGTCCGACCTGCGGGCCTATCTGTCCAGCCTGAAGGATGCCGGATTGTCGGCGCGCACCCAGGCCAGACGCCTGTCCTGTCTGCGCCAATTTTTCCATTTCCTCTTCGCCGAACAAATCCGCCCCGACGACCCGTCGCTGGGGCTGGACAGCCCGAAGGCCGGGCGGCCCTTGCCGAAATATCTGTCCGAACGTCAGGTCAAGGCGTTGCTGGACGCCGCCCAGGCAAAGGCCAAGGACGGCCCGATGGGGGTTCGGCTTTGGTGTCTGGTCGAACTGCTTTACGCCAGCGGCATGCGGGTCTCGGAACTTGTCGGCCTGCCCTGGCATGCCGCGGCCCGCGATCAGGAAAGCCTGCTGATCAGCGGCAAGGGCGGCAAGGAACGTCTGGTTCCCCTGGGAGCGCCCGCCCGCGCCGCCCTGGACGCTTGGCGCAAGGAGCGCGGCGAGCTATTGGGCCGGGGCGACTCGCGTTGGCTGTTCCCCGGAACCGGCGCCAACGCCCTGGATCGCCAAACATTCTTTCATGAATTGAAGGCGCTGGCGCAGACTGCCGGTCTTTCGCCCGCCAAAGTGTCGCCCCACGTCTTGCGCCATTCCTTCGCCAGCCATCTGCTGGCCCACGGGGCCGATCTGCGCGCCGTACAGACGCTTTTGGGCCATGCCGACATCGCCACCACCCAGATTTACACCCATGTTCTCGAGGATCGACTGAAAAATCTGGTGGTCACACACCATCCCTTGTCAAAGAAGCCTGGATAGCTACAATATCTGGTCTTTTTTATAGGGGAATTCTTATGACCGTTACGCCGGAACAGAAGGCGGAAATCGCCAACGCCCGCGCACAGAGCGCCACCACGAGGCGAGTCACCTCGCCGGGCCTGGAAGAGATTCTCTACGAGGCCATCCCCATTCTGGATCACGGTTTCATCCGCGTCGTCGATTACATGGGCGACGACAGCTCGATCGTGCAGGCTGCCCGCGTCTCCTATGGACGCGGCACCAAGAAGGTCAGCGAGGACAAGGGGCTGATCGATTATCTGATCCGCCATCGCCACACCACGCCCTTCGAGATGTGCGAGATCAAGTATCACGTCAAACTGCCCATCTTCGTGGCCCGCCAGTGGATCAGGCACCGTACCGCCAACGTGAACGAATATTCGGCCCGCTATTCGGTCATGGACCGCGAATTCTACATCCCGGCCCCCGAACAATTGGCCGCCCAATCGACGGAGAACCATCAGGGACGCGGCCAGGTGCTGACCGGGGACGAAGCCGCCTATGTGCTGGACATTCTGAAAAAGGATGCCGAGCATAATTTCTCGTCCTATGAGGACATGCTGAATCAAGATTCCAGCGGCAACAAGAAGGACGCGGCGCGCCAGGGGCTGGCCCGCGAACTGGCGCGGATGAATCTGACGCTGAACACCTATACCCAATGGTACTGGAAGATCGACCTGCACAATCTGCTGCACTTTCTAAGCCTGCGCGCCGAAGGCCATGCCCAGTACGAAATCCGCGTCTATGCCGACGCCATGCTGGATACGGTGAAGCGCTGGGTGCCGCTGGCCCATGACGCATTCTTGCGCTACCGTATGGGCGGCACGCATCTGTCTTCGGGGGGATTGGAGGCGGTGAAAGCGCTGATCGCCGGACAGAAGCCCACGCGCGAGCAGTTCAATCTTTCGGCCCGCGAATGGCGCGAACTGATGGCGACGCTGGGGATGGAAAGCGGAGAATAAAAAAGGCCGCCAAACCGGCGGCCTTTCTTCAACCTTCCGAAGCGGCTTCGCCGCCTGCCTTGGCCCTTCTCGGCACCGTTTTAGGATCGGCGGTCATGGGGCGATAGATTTCGACCCTGGCGCCCTCCTCGAGCACGGCTTCCAACGTCGAAGCCTTGCCGTAGATGCCCACCTTCTGCGTCGTCAGGTCGATCTCGGGAAACTGCTTCAAAATGCCCGACTTCTCGATCGCATCCTTGACGCAGGCACCTTCCGGCATGTCCACGGTTAGCCAGACTTGCTTGGCGGGCGTGGCGTAAGCGACACCGACTTTCATCTCTCGTCTCTCCCCTTAACCGACGCTGTGCGCGCCGGCCATTTGAATCTGCTTGCCCATGGCCAAGTCCAACTTGCGTTTGAAGGCAATCAGCAGGCCGGTGGCCAGGAAGCCGCCCGGCGGCAAGATCATCATCAGAACGGCGGCGTCTTCCGGGAAGATGCGGGTTTCCAGGACCTTGAAGGCCGGACCCAGCAGCAGGTTGGCATCGGCGAACAGCGTGCCCGAACCCGAAATCTCGCGCATGGCGCCGATAATGGTCAGAGCCAGCGTGAAACCCGCGCCCATGAACAAACCATCCATAAAGGAGGGGAAGACCGGCTCGCGCGAGGCGAACACTTCCAGACGGCCCAGGGGCAGGCAGTTCGACACGATCAGCGGAATGAACAGACCCAGCACCTTGTACAGTTCATGCATCCAGGCATTGCAGGTCAGATCGACCAGCGTGACCATGGCGGCCACGATCAGGATGTAGACGGGAATGCGGACTTCGTTGGTGATGTAGTTTCGAAACAGGGCGACGAAGAAGTTCGACGCCGCCATCACCAGCATGGTGGCCACCCCCATGCCGAAGCCGTTGGTGGCGCTGGTCGTCATCGCCATGGTCGGGCACATGCCCAGCAACTGGCACAGAACGCCGTTATTTTCCCACAAACCATCCTTGATGATGGTGCCGTATTTCGTGGACATCAGCGAACCTCCAGCAATTGCGGCTTGTTGGCAGAGAAGAATTCCAGCCCCTTGCGGATGCCTGTAACCACCGCGCGCGGCGTGATGGTGGCGCCCGAGAACTGATCGAACTGGCCGCCGTCCTTTTTCACTTTCCACATATTGGGCGGCGGATTGTCGATCGACAGGCCGTTGAACTGCAAAATCCAAGGCCCCTTCTTGGGTTCGATCTTGTCGCCCAGGCCCGGCGTTTCCTTGTGCTGGACGGCGCGCACGCCCAGGATTTTGCCCTGGGGATCGACGCCCATGATGATCTTGATCTGTCCGGCATAGCCCTGGCCGTAGGTTTCATAGGCCACGCCGGTCACTTTGCCTTCTTTGGTGGCGCGGTAGATCTTGCGCTCCTTGCCGTCTTCGACCGGCACCATGAAAGTGTCCAGCGCCGGATTGTTGTCGTAGATCGCGGGCGGCAACACCTGAACCAGCGAATTTTGCAAATCCTCGATGCGCCGTTGCTTGATCGGCTCGTCGGTGAACAGATCGGTGAAGGCCAGCAATGATCCGAAACCCGCGCTGAAGGCCGCCAGAATCATCGCATGAACGTAAGTCGGCTTGTTGCTGTTGTAGCTCATTTGCCGTCTCCCTTCACCGATAACGGCTCGCCCTTGCTGTTGCGCCCGAACGTGCGCGGGCGGACATGGTGGTCGATCACCGGGGTCAGCGCGTTCATCAGCAGCACCGCGAAGGCGACGCCCTCAGGATAGCCCGCGAAGCAACGGATAACCCAAATCAGGAAACCGCAGCCCATGCCATAGACCAATTGCCCCTTTTTCGAGATCGGCGAGGTGACATAATCGGTGGCGATGAAGAAGGCGCCCAGGAAGGTGGCTCCCGCCAACAGATGGAAGGTGCCGCTGGCGAAACGCTCGGGCATGGCCATGTGCGAAATCTGGGCGCAAACGAACAAGGTGCCCATCAGCCCGACCGGCGTGTGCCACGAAATGACGCCGCGCCAGATCAAGAACAGGCCGCCCAGCAGGATCAGGATGGCCGAGGTTTCGCCGAAGCTGCCGATATGCATGCCGGTGAGCATGCTGGTCAGGTCGAAGACCTGGGGCAGTGATTCGCTGACCGGAACGCCCTTGGTCAATTCGGTCTTGATATGGCCCAGCGCCGAGGCGGCGCTGATGCTGTCCATGTTCGACAAGCCGCCGCCGAACACCATGCCCAGGCTGTCGATCAGGCCGGGAGCGCCTTCGGTGAACAAGGGCTTGGGCGGCACGAAGGCGGTCATCTGCACGGGGAAGGAAACCAGCAGGCCGACGCGTCCGACCATCGCCGGATTGAAGACGTTCTGACCCAGGCCTCCATAAATATGCTTGGCCAGCACGATGGCCAGGAAAGCGCCCAGCACGCCGATCCACCAGGGCGTCCAGGGCGGCAGGCTCATGGCCAGAAGCCAGCCGGTCAGCGTCGCCGAACCGTCGAGAAGGGCTGGCTTGACCGGACGGTCCTGCCAAGCCAGACATCCGGCTTCGAAGGCGATGCAAGCGCCCACGGTGATCAGGAACATCAGAAGCGCGGGCCAGCCGAACAGCCAGACATTGAACAAAGTGGCGGGCAAAAGCGCTACCAGCACCGTCGACATGGTCTTGGAAACGCTGGACTGAGCGTGTCCGAAGGGTCCGCTTTTTTCGATCATGACACTCATGCGCCGGGCCTGTTGTCAGCGGTTGAAGTGGATGCGGCTTCGGCTGCCGCTTTCTTGGCGGCGGCAGCGGCGGCGGCGGCGGCTTTCTTGGCGGCGGCGGCCTTTTCCAGACGTTCGTTTCTGGCCTCGGCCAGATGCTTCACGCGGTCAAGCCTGCGCTTCTCGCGGTCTTGCGCGTTCAGCATCCCCTTGGCGTAGTTGAAATAATGCACCAGGGGAATGTGCGACGGGCAGATATAGGAGCAACTGCCGCAGGACACGCAATCCATCACGCCCAGATGCGCCGCCTGATCCAGATGATCCTTGCGGATGACGGCGGCCATTTCGACCGGCACCAGGCCGCAGGGGCAAATGGTGACGCAGGTGCCGCAGCGGATGCAGGGGCTGGCAGGCTGCTCGTTCACTTCCGAAGAGGTCAGCGCCAGAATGCCCGACATGCCCTTGACCAACGGCACATCAAGGCCCGGAAGCGGCTGGCCCATCATCGGCCCGCCATTCACGAAGCGCTTGGCGTCCTTGGCCAGGCCGCCGCAAAAGGCGACCAGTTCGGACAATTTGGTGCCGATCAGCGCCTCGATGTTCTTGGGGTCCTGCACGGCGCCGCCCGAAACGGTGACCACGCGCGACAAAAGCGGCTTGCCCTCGCGCACCGCCTTGTGCACGGCGCGGGCCGTCATCACATTGTGCACCACCACGCCCAGATCGGCGGTCAGCTTGCGGGCGGGCGTTTCCAGGCCGGTGATGGCCTGCGTCAAATGACGCTCGGACCCCATCGGATACTGAACCGGCACGCCGATGACCTCGATGTTCGAGAACGGCTTGGCGGCGTCGCGCATGATGCGCTGGGCCTCGGGCTTGTTGTCTTCGATGGCGATCACGATGCGCCCAGCGCTCAGCGTGTGGGCCATGATGCGCGCACCGTCCAAAACCTCGGCGGCGAATTCGCGCATCACGCGGTCGTCGCAGGTCAGGTAGGGTTCGCATTCGGCGCCGTTGAGCAGCAAGGTGTGAATCTTGAGCTGCGCGCCGAGATTGAGCTTTACCGGGGTGGGGAAGGCAGCGCCACCCAAGCCCACGATGCCCGCCCAAGCCACGCGGGCGCGGATCTCATCGGGCGAAACCGCGAAAGGATCGGCAATGGGGGGGGGAAGGTCGCTTGCCCATTCGTCCTTGCCGTCGGCCTTAAGAACGATGGTCAATTGCGGCAGGCCCGACGGATGGGGCGCCGTGATCTCCGAGACGGACTCGATGGTTCCCGACGTGGGCGCATGGCTGGGGGCGGACACAGCGCCCTGTCCCTTGGCCAGCATCTGACCTTTCTTGACCAGATCGCCAGCCTGCACCACCGCCTCGGCGGGAGCGCCGATATGCTGCTGCAAGGGAATGTACAGCATGGCAGGCAATGGGAAGGAAACGATCGCTTTGTCGGCCGTGCGTTCCTTGCGGTATTCGGGATGAATGCCGCCGCGAATGGGAAACAGTTTCATCTTAGTGCACCGCCTGATCGGATTGGGGCTTGTGCCAGTGCCAGCTGCTCAAGGTGACCGGCACGGTCACCATCTTGATGGCCTCGGTCGGGCAGATGTTGAAGCATTTCTTGCAGCCGTGGCATTCCTGCTTGATCACGGTATGCATTTGCTTGGCGGCGCCCACGATGGCGTCGACCGAACATTCGCCCAGACAGCGCATGCAGCCGATGCACAGGGACTCGTCGACCACGGCGTATTGCAGGCTTTCTTCCTCGTGATCGCTCGTGTCGGCGGTAACGCCCAGCTTCTTGGCCAGGGCCTCGATCACCGGCTTGCCGCCCGGCGCGCAGGCGGTGATGCTGGCTTCGCCCTTGGCCAGGGCGGCGGCGTACTGCCCGCAGCCAACATAGCCGCACTGGCCGCATTGCGCGCCCGGCAACAGGCCCAGCAGTTCGACCTCCAAGGGATTTTCCTCGACCGCCAGAAGCTTGGCGGCAGCGCCCAAAATCCCGCCCAGGGCGGCGCCCATCACGGCAACACTTCCGATAGCCAGCAACATGAGAGCCTTCTCCTAGTTAGAAGCCATGCCGGAAAAGCCCATGAAGGCAAGCGCCAACAGGCTTGCCGTCACGAAACCGACCGGGGGACCCATGAACAGGCGCGGCACGTCGCACAGCGCCAAACGCTCACGCAGGCCCGCCAGCAAAGCCAAAGCCAAGCTGAAACCGACCGACGAAGCAAAGGAGAAGATGGTGCCGATCAGAAAGCCTTGATGGCCCTCGACGATCAGCAACGACACGCCCAGCACCGCGCAGTTGGTGGTGATCAGCGGCAGATAGATGCCCAGCATCTGGAACAAAGGCGGCGAAATCTTGCGCACCGACATTTCGGTGAACTGCACGGCGGCGGCGATGACCAGAATGAAGGTGTAGGTACGCAGATATTCCAATCCATAGGGCAGCAGCAGGTAATTCTCAAGCGCCCAGTTGCCCATCGAGGAAACGGTAATCACGAAGGTGGTGGCCATGCCCATGCCGACCGCGGTGTCGATCTTGGTGGTGACGCCCATGAACGAACACAGGCCCAAAAAACGCATCAACACGACATTGTTGACCAGGGCGGCGCCGACAATCACCATGATGATTTCTTGCATGATCGGCTCCCTAGTTCAGCTGGCAGGATTCGCTCTGCGCCGGGGATGGCGCATGGCGCAGATAGATGGGCGTCAACTCGCCCTGGGCGGTCAGCTTCTTGGCCCGCAGCCTAGCGATATAAAGGCCGATTCCCAGGCCCGCGAACGTCGCCAACATCGTAATGCCATCTTCGTGGCCCAAAAGATGGGCGACGGTGCCGCTGCACAGCATGGTTACCAGCGGAATGGCATAAGCGGTCATCGAGGCCTTGACCAGCGTGCTTTCCTGAACGCCGATGACGACCCGGTCGCCAACCTTCAGCTCATGCACGTTGTCGAGCGGAAAGCGTCTGGCATGCAGGCGCGAACCGAAAACGTCGGCGCCGCACGCGCTTGACGAGGCGCAGCCGCCGCAAGACGAGGTCTGTTCGGGTTCGAGCCAGGCGACGGCTCCCTCAATGGCGACAACCTTGGCCAGTCCTTCGACGGCGGCAAAGTTGCTGGGATCGGGCATATCGTCTTCGGCCTGCATCACGCCTCCAGCTTCTCAACGACGCCCGAAGGCGTGACGAACAGGGCCATTTCGCCGCCCATGGCGCGCAGAAGCGGCAAGCGCTTGGCGGGATCGGACAGCAGCATGGCGGCCGAGAGGCCGTCGGCAGCGGTGGCCGTGGAAGCCACCACCGAAACGCCCAGCAGCGCCGGAGCGGTCTTGCCCGAGCGCGGATCGATCAGATGGGTGAATTTGCCCGCATCGTCGAACAAGGTGCCATAGCCGCCCGAGGTCGAGACGCACTTGTTCACGACGTCGATTTCGCTGATCGCCTGTTCTGGATTGGCCGGATTGGCGATGCCGATCTTCCAGGCGGAACCGTCGGGCTTGGCGTCCATCGCCCGAGGCTCGCCCATATCGACGATCATCTGGGTAAATCCGTAGGCGCGAAGCACATCCGCCACGCGGTCGGTGATATAGCCCTGGGCGCCGCTGTTCAGCGTAAGGCCCATGCCCGGCTTGGCGAAGGCCACGCTGCGCGCCTTGGCATTGACCTCGACATTGCGCCAATCGACCAACTGGCGGGCCGCCTCGATCTGGCTGGCTGCCGGGCCGTTCGGATCGGGATTGACGCCGGTGAAATGGCTGAAATAGGTCTGCCACAGGGGCTGAATGGTGGGATCGTAGACGCCGTCGCTTTTCTCGGCCAGCGTCAGGGCATGCGTCAGCATCGCGATGAAGTCCGGCGAGACGTTCTCGACCCGGCCTTCGCGGTTCAAGCGGGCCAAGGTGGTGTCGGCCCGATAGACGCTGAAAATGGACTCAAGCCTAGCCAGTTCGGCCAAGCCCGCCTCGATGGCGGCGTGCGCCTTCGCCTCGTCCTTATGATAAAGCGAGATCGAGGCCGGAGCGCCAAGCGCCGTTCCTTCCCAGCGCGCCATCTTGGCCTGGGCCCCTTTGGCCGTCAGGAAAAGAGGCACGCCAGCGGCGGCGGCAAGCACCGTAAGAGCGCGGCGGCGGGTGAACTTGACGGTCATGGAACTCGACTCCTTCCCAGCACGAACAGATCGGCAAGACTAGCTGGTGCGAAATTTTCCCGCCAAGCAAAAATATTTTGCGTTGCACACGCTGTTTGGGCGGATTTGCTGCACCTGCGTCAGCAGCATATTGTCGTGATTAGGGCTAAGCAAGAACAAAAATTTCGAAAATCAACGGTTCTACGCAAACTTGTCTCGTGGGCACACCAAAATGGGTCGTATACCCCCTACCCATTTTGGCGGATTTCCACGGCCCGTAAGTGCGGCGCAATATGACAGTTTTCGTACATAACCCTTGAGAATCAGCCCCCTTGCTCTTTTTGCCGCCCCTGGCCATGAATGCCCGCATGATCGAAATCTTCGACGGCATCTACCGGCAAGCGCTGGGCGATTTCAAGGCCAACCGCGCCCATCAGGCGGTGGAGGGTTTCGCCAGGCTGCGCCAACTCGCCCCCGACTATCCCGGTCTGGACGTCGCCTATGCCAAGGCGCTGCGCCGCGACGCCCGCTTCGAAGATGCGCTGGCTGCGTTCGATACGCTAAAGGGCGACGCCATCGAATTGGGATTCGAAAAAGCGATGTGCCTTCTGGCGCTGGGCTGCGCCCCAGAGGCGCTGGCCGCCTTCGATTGGGTTTTGGAGCGGCGCCCCAACATGGCCGTCGCCTGGTATCACAGCCATGCCCCGGCGCTGGCGCTTCGGGGCATGGAGGACGCCTTGCGCCGGCTTGAGCACGCCATGGCCTGCACCGGCCCGGTCAACGGCAATTACGCGGCCCTGCTGGCCGCCTATCGCTGGCTTCAAGGCGAAGAGGGACTGGCGCTATCCCTGGCCCGCAAGGGGCGCCATCGCGTTCTGATCGACGGCTTGAAGGCGATCAAACCGCATCTGAGGCAAGATCATGCGCTGTTTGCGCTGGCCCCCCAGTTGCTGGCGTATGCCATGAGCGAGGCGAGGACGGACGGGCTTGTTCTGGAATTCGGGGTTCGGCGCGGCACCTCGCTTCGCCATCTTGCCGCCATCGCTGGGCAAGAGGTGCATGGCTTCGATTCCTTCGAAGGACTGCCCGAAGCCTGGGGAAGCGCAGGCCCTGGATTGCTTTCAACGGCGTCGCAATTGCCGACCGTTCCCGCCAACGCGCGCCTGCATCCCGGATGGTTCGAAGACACGCTGCCCGCCTTCCTGGCCGAGCATCCTGGCAACGTGCGCTTCGTCAACATCGATTCCGATTTGTACGCCTCGGCCAGGACCGTGCTGTTCGCCCTGGCTCCCCGGTTGGTCGAAGGCTCGGTCGTCGTTTTCGACGAATTGATCGGCAATCCCAGTTGGAAGGAAGATGAATTCAAGGCGCTGGCCGAGTTCAAAACCGCCTTCGACGTACAATATGAATATTTCGCCCTGTCGCCCGCCACCAAACAGGCGGCCTTGAAAATTCTTCAAGCCCCCCGTTTCGCGAAATCCCAATAAAGCTGGCGCGCCAGTTCATAGACCGGACCAGGCGACAGGCTGCGTTCTTCATAGCGCAAACAAGCCTGCACCTTGGCGTAGTTGCCGGTGGCGAAGATTTCCTTGGCCGTCTGCAATTCGCCGGGCGCAATCGCCCGCTCGATCACCTCGACCCCCGCATCCCTCAGAAGGGCGATCACCCGCTGGCGCGTGATGCCGTTCAGGAAGGTGCCGTTGATGGCGGGCGTGTGCGCCGCTCCATCCTTGACCAGAAACAGATTGGTATAGGCGAATTCCGCCAGATTGCCGCAAGGATCGAGCACGGCCGCCGTATCGAATCCCTTTTGCCCGGCTTCGCGCACGATGCGCGAAATGTTGGGATAGAGGCATGACGCCTTGGCCTCGGTGGGGGCGGCGTCGCGGGCGGGCCTTCTGAACGAAGACAGGCAGGCGGTAAAGCCGGGAGAGGTCGGCAAGGGGGCTTCGTAGACCGACAGCGCAAAGCGCGTGCTGGCCGGATCGGGGATGGCGAAACCGCTCTCGGCCCAGAACATAGGGCAGACATACAGTTCGGCATCTGGTCCGAAACGGCGAATGCCCTCCCAGGCCAGTTCCTCGATCTCATAGGGCGTCAGCATCGGCTCTAACCCCAGAACGCGGGCCGAAGCGCAGGCTCTGGCCATGTGGCGGGCCATGTCGGGGGCCAGCCCCCGGATGGCTCTTGCGCCGTCAAACACCACCGACCCCAGCCAGACGCCGTGCGTCATCGGTCCCAGCGCCTTGGGATTTCCGGCATGCCAGCCGTCGTCCAGCCAGGTAATGGCCTTGATGTCTGTGTCCGCCATGACGCCCCCGCAAAGTTAGGATTTCAGGCCGGTATCCTGCGCCAAACGAATCGAACTTGTCCATTGTCCAACGTCAAGACTGGCCGCATAATCCGCCCATGCGACATCTTGCCCTGCTCTTTGCCCTGCTTCTTCTCCCGGCCTGCGAAAGCGGGTTGGAGGAACCCGCCAGCCTGACCGACAAGCAGGTCGGCACGACCTTGAACGAAGCGGTCAGCGAGGCCGAACAGGCCAATGACTGGCCAGCGGCAGCGGAATATTACCATTCCCTTTTCGAACGCGCCCCCAACGACGAAAAGATCGCCCTGCGCTACGCCAAGGCGCTGCGCTATTCCGGCTATGGCCCCGAAGCGGCTGGCGTGCTGATGCCTTTCGCCGACAAGCATGCCGACAATGTGGCCCTTAGAATCGAATTGGGCAAATGCCTGATCGCCGCCACCCAACCGGCCAAGGCGGTCGAGATTCTTAAAAAAGCCCAGCTTCAGGCCCCCAAGAATTGGGAAATCCTGTCCGCCCTGGGCATCGCCTATGATTACCAGGACATGCATTCCGAAGCGCAGGAAAGCTATCTGAAGGCTTTGGACCTGACGCCAGAAAATCCGGTGGTGCTGAACAACCTAGCCTTGTCGCAGGCCAAAAGCGGCGCCTTGCCGATCGCTATCGCAACACTGGAGCGCGCCGCCAAGCAGCCCAGGGCGCGCATGCAGATCAGGCAGAATCTGGCCGTGCTGATGGCCTTCAAGGGCGACGCCCAGGCCGCGGAGCGGCTGGCTCGCCAGGATTTGCCCGCCGACATGGCCGGGCGCAACGCCTCGATGTTCCGCCTCTTCTCGGCGCCGTCCAACTGATGAAGATGATGGCGCGGGCCAGCATTCATCCCGGTCTGTTTTTCTGCCTGCTGTCGCTGGCCTTCTTCTGTCTTCCCGCCCATGCGCAAGAGCCTTTTCGCGATTGCCCCGACTGCCCGGAAATGGTGATCGTGCCGAAAGGCGGTTTTATCATGGGATCGGATGTGGGCCACGAGAACGAGCGCCCGGCGCATCCGGTGAAGATCGCCAAACCCTTCGCCCTTGGCCGCTATGAAGTCACCTTCGACGAATGGCAGGCCTGCTTCGATGCCCAGGCTTGCTTGCGCAATCCCGACGACCATAAATGGGGGCGCGCCAATCGCCCGGTCATGAACGTCACCATCGACGACGTCAAACAGTTCCTGGCTTGGCTGTCGCAAAAGAGCGGCAAGCGCTATCGCCTGCCCGGCGAAGCGGAATGGGAATGGGCGGCCAGGGCGGGAACCGCCGGCCTGTTTTCCTGGGGCGATAAAATGGAGCCTGGGCGGGCCAATTGCCGAGGCTGCGGCGACGATCCCTTCAACGGTTTTTCCACCGCCCCGGTGGGCAGCTATCCGCCCAACGCCTTTGGCCTTTACGACATGGCGGGCAATGTTTGGGAATGGACCGAGGATTGCTGGCATCCCGATCATACCGGAGCGCCCAAAGACCAGAAGCCGCGCGGACCCGAAGCCAATCCCCTGCCCGGCCTGCCCGCCTGCATGGCCCGCGTGATGAAAGGTGGGGCTTGGTACTACTACGCCCAGATGTCGCGGCCCAGCGCCAGGGCCAGGAACGAGGGCCGCGTCCTTAGCTATGTGCTGGGATTTCGCGTGGCAAGGGACGTGGATTAGCGCGCCTTGGCGTCAGCGACCAGACTTTTGAAGAAGTCGATCTGCCAATCCACCTCGTCGGGCGAAAGCGGACAATTGCCCTTATGGGCGCGGATGATGCCCGAAGGCGGCACGCGCGCCAGCTTGGCCTGCAGTTGCTGCGACAAGTCCATGCCCAGACCAGCCTTGAAGGAAAGGGCCACCATGCCTTTGGCGCTTTGCGTTTCGATGGCCTTCTTCACCACTTCCAGCGACAGACCGGCCCGCACGGCCAGCGAACCGGTGACCATCTCCAGCTTGCCCGCCGACAAGGCCTTGGCGACGTCGTCTTCCTCCAGCTTGCCCGCCGCATGAAGCTGTTTGAGTTCGGCCAGAGGATCGGCGTTGGCGCCAGCACCTGCGGCCCCCTTGCGCCTGGGCTGGCGCAGTTCGATCTGTTGGGTTTCCGCCTCCAGGCGCTTCTTGACCTCGCGTTCGACGTCGGCCATCACGCTTTCGGGCAGATCGTTGCGCGTCTTCAACGCGTCGAGCAGATTGTCCGCCACGAATCTGGCGATGCGCCCCACGGCCCTGGCCGACAGATGCGGGCGCTGCACCAATGGGGCGTGCCACATCTCGATATCCGGGGCGCGTTCGATCAGGCGATCCAGGGTTTCTTCGCGGATCTGGGCGCTTTTGTTGCCCAGCAACACGGCGATGGCCTCGACATCGTCCGACTTGGCGATAACGTCGGCCACCTCGGCGCCAACGCCAGCGCGCCTGGAAATGGCGGCCAAGGCCCCCTTGATGGGGCCTGTCGAAATGATTTCCAGCAGGTCTTCGTCGGTCAGAACCGGCGAACATTCCAGCACCGGCCCGGCCACCACGATTTCCGTATCGCGAGCCAGTCGGCGGATGATGTCGGGCGGCGCGTTGGCGACGTCCTTCAGCGTCTCGGCGATGATGCGCCTGACGCGCGGCAACTGGTCGCGAGCCAGGATTTCCAGCGTCTCATAGGTGATGCGCCGGATGCGGTCTTGTTCGTCGGGTCCAAGTCCGGGCGCCAGCTTGGCGATTTTCAGCGCCAGGTCGGAACGCACGTCTTCGTCGGCGTCCTTGGCCAGCAGAAGATTGGCCTGTACCGGCGTCGAAGGATTCTTGGCGATTTTGCGACGCACCTCGCTTAACGGGTCGCCCGCCAGATAGTACAGGATTTCCGGCATCAGCCCCTTATGGGCCGCCAGTTCGCCCCTTGTCTTGGCGTCGGCGCTGGCCGCCAGATCCCTGGCCTCTTCATATTCGACCGGCTTTTCGCCCTTCAGGCTGCCCAACAGGCGCTTTAGCAGATTGCTCATGCGCCAACTCCGCCGGGCGAGATCGGCCTTGCGATGCGATAGCTGCCCTTGCCGGTGCGCTTGACCTCGTACATGGCCTCGTCCGCCCTGGCGATCATGCCTTCGAGCGTTTCCGATCGTCTGGGATCATGCACGGCGATGCCCAAGGAAACGCCCAGGACTTTTTCGGGCGAGCCTGAGAAGGAAGCCAGCGAGCGGCTGGCGTCGAGCAAGACCTGCGCGCGCTTTTCGGCCACATCCTGGTCGGCGTTTTCAAGCCAGACGGCGAATTCGTCGCCGCCCAGGCGCGACACCAGATCGATCGGGCGCGTGTTGTGAATCAAAAGCTGCTTTACGGCCAACAGCGCTTCATCGCCTTTCTGATGGCCGTGCACGTCGTTGACCATCTTGAAATTATCCAGATCGACATAGATCAGGGCCGCCGGCTTGCGATCGCGGGCCAGACGATTGAAGCGCCGCTCGATCTCTTCGAAGAAGGCGCGGCGGTTGAACAGGCCGGTCAGCCCATCGGTGCGCGACAGGTTCAAGATGCGTTCGTGATTGGCGATCTGTTCGTTGGCGATGCCGATCTGGTTGGCGACGTCCAGAATCAGCAGGCGGTCGTCGTCGCAGAAGGGCTGCGAGCCTTCGGCGCGCCAGACGCAAATGGCGCCGTTGGCTTCGCGGTGATAGCGCGACACGGCGCTTAGCACCTGCCATCCGTTCAAGGACAGTTCCGCCGAGGAAGCGCCTCCCTCCAGATTGGCCAGCACGGCATGCACCGACTGATCGTCGCTATGTTCGCCGAAATTAGCCGCCGGAATGAATTTGTCGTCTTGCGAGCGGAAAATCTGGCACCCGGCGCATGACAGCGCGCGGGCCGTGGCCTCAGCCGCCGCCATCAGCATATTGGCGGGATCGACCTCGTCTCGGATGGTGCGCACGATGTAGGTCAGCAAACGCTCGCGGTTGGCGGCCCTGGCCAGGGCGGCGTCACGCTCGCGCACCATGGTGATGTCGCGGCAAACGCCCCGAGCACCTCGCCATTCCCCGGCTGGTCCCAACAGGGGGGCCGCCGAAACCAGCACGCAGGCCAGACTGCCGTCCGAGCGCTTCATCCAAACTTCGGTGTCTTCCACCGCCACGCGGGCCGAGAAGAGGGAAGACTGGTCTTCATGGCCTTCCGACAAGAGGCGGATGGGCAGGCTTCCCACCAACGCCTCGGCCGAGAAGCCCAGCGCGCCCCTGGGTGTGACGAACACGAAACGGCCATCCAACCCGGTTTCCCAGGAAAAATCGCTCGAGATTTCGACCAGGTCCTTATAGCGCTGGCGCGATTCAACCAGGGCCAGGCGCAGATTGCGCTCCAAGGTCACGTCGCGCCCAAAGACCATGACAGTGGCGGGAGCGGCCAGCGGCAGAATGGCCAATTCATAATAGATCGGTCCACTGATGCCGGGCAGCAGCACGGACTCGTTCATCGGCTTGCCGGTTACCGCGGCCCGCCCGATATAGCCCATCACTTCGGGCGTATGACCTTCCTGGATCGCCTCGACCAGCGGCTGGGCGCTGGGATTGGAGGCCAAGACATGCCCATCCTGCGTCACCGCCAGCACGGCGGCCTTGCTTGACGTCAAGACGTCGGAATCGATGGTGAATTGCGTTTTCGTCATACCCGCTAGCGCTCTGGCGTAACCCCGTTGTTTGGGATTATCATAAGACAGCCGTCGAAACGAGTAGAAACGCATGCCCACCCCCACCTTGGACCAGCTTGACACCTGGGTCTTTGACCTGGACAACACCCTATATCCGGCCACTTCCAGCCTGTTTCCGCAGATTGACGCGCGCATGCGCGCCTTCATCTCGGAGTTGTTGGGGTTGAACGCCGTCGAGGCGCATGCGCTTCAGAAGCGCTATTACCGGGAATTCGGCACCACGCTGCGCGGCTTGATGCTGGTTCACGGGCTGGAACCCGACCGCTTTTTGGATTTCGTCCACGACATCGACCGATCGGTGCTGGGTCCCGATCCGCGCCTTGACGCGGCACTCGCCAATCTGCCTGGACGCAAGCTGATCTTCACCAACGGCACCGAAAGCCATGCCGTGAAGGTGCTGGACCGTTTAGGGCTATCCAGGCATTTCGAGGGCATCTTCGACATTCGCGCGTCGAATTACGTGCCCAAACCCGATCCCGAAACCTATCAACTGCTGCTGACCCGCCACGACGTGACGGCAAGAAAGGCCGCCATGTTCGAGGATATCGCCAGAAACCTGAAACCGGCCTTCGATCTGGGCATGACCACGATCTGGGTGAAGGCCCATGAACCGGAATTTCGCCACGACACGGCGGACGCGCATGTCCACCACGCCACCCAAGACTTGGCGGCTTGGCTGGATCAGACGTCTTGCGCCGGAAAGGCGATGTAGAAGCAGCAGCCTTCGCCCAGGGCCGATTCGATCCAGATGCGGCCCTTATGCTGTTCGACGATCTTCTTGCAAACGGCCAGCCCGATGCCCGTCCCCTCATACTGATCGCCCTTGACCAGACGTTGGAAAATGGCGAAGGCGCGGCCATGGTCCTTGGGATCCATGCCCATGCCGTTGTCCTTGACGCGAAGGATCCATTCTTGGCCCTCGCGGGCAAAGTTGAGATCGATGCGGATAGGCCGCTCGGGCGAGCGGTATTTGATGGCGTTGCCGATCAGATTCTGGAACAAGCGCACCAGTTCCATCCAATGTCCTTGGACGGCGGGGAAACCGTCGGCTACCCGGATGTCGGCCTTGGCATCGGCGATCGCCACTTCAAGATTGAGGCAGCTTTCGCGGATCACGTCGTTCAGCTTGACCAGAACGAAAGGCTCGGCGCTTCTGCCGGTGCGCGAATATTCCAGCAGGCTGACGATCAACTGATCCATGCGCTTGGCGCCGCCCAGGGCGAAATCCATGAATTCCCGCAAGTCGCCTTCAAGGGTCGAACCCAGCTTGCGCTCGATCAGTTGCAGATAGCTTGTGACCATGCGCAAGGGCTGGCGCAAATCGTGCGAGGCCACATAGGCGAACTGCTCCAACTCGGCGTGCGAGCGCTTCAATTCCTCGGCCACGCGCCTGCGTTCGGTCATGTCCTCCTTGACGCCCAGGTAATGGGTGATTTTGCCCTCGCCATCCAGAATGGGGGAAATTGACGCCTGCTCCCAAAAAAGTTCGCCATTCTTCTTGCGATTGCACAATTCGCCGTGCCATTCCTCGCCCGCCGTGATGGCGCCCCAAAGCTGGGCATAGGCCTCGGGCGGCGTTTTCCCGGATTTCAAAAGGCGCGGATTCTGCCCCAACACTTCGTTCAATTCATATCCAGAGTTTTCCAAGAATCTGGGATTGACGTACTCGATCTCGCCCTTGGTGTTGGAAATCATGATCGACACCGGGCTTTGTTCGATGGCGCGGATCAACTTGCGCCGCTCCGCCTCCAGGCGGACGCGCACGGTTTCGTCGAAGACCAAGGAATATAGAATTGTCTTGCCGTCGACATTGATCGGGCCGGAATGAATCTCGACATTGCGGATTTCGCCCGAGGCCAGCCGGTGGCGGAAATGGAAGTCGGAACGCTGCTCTCGCGTGGCGCGCTCCATCTCGTGGGCGACTTCTTCCTTGCTGGCCATGTTGATGTCGCCGATCTTCAACTGCTTCAGCTTGTCCACGCTATAACCGTAGAAATTGGACGCGGCCTTGTTGGCGTCGACGATCACTCCGGTTTCGGGATCGATCAGCAACTTTGGCACTTTCGAACCGGCGAACAGGCTGTGATAGCGCTCTTCGCTGGCCCTTAGCGCTTCTTCGTTGCGCCTGCGCTCGGTGATGTCGGCAACGCTGGCCACCCGCACGGATTCGCCGCCATAGACCACATTGCGCCCGACCAGTTCCGCCGGAAAGATGGAACCATCCTTGCGCACGGCATCGACCTCGTAGGGGTCTTCGTTCTTGTCATTGATGCGCTGACGGACAAGGTTACGCGAGTCTTCGGTCAGCAGGCGCTCGAAACTTTTGCCCACCAGTTCCTCCGGTTCGTAGCCGAACATCTGGCAGAAGGTGGGATTGACGTCGATGATCGTCTTGCCGTCGTGAATGATCATGCCGACCAACGTCAGCTTGGTCATGCGCTTGAAGCGTTCCTCGTTTTGCATGAGCTGCTGCGCAACCGCTTGGCGCGCCGCAAGCGATTGATAGAGGAACAACATCAAAAGGCCAAGGCCCGCGCTGACCAGTCCAGCCGTCGCCAGGATGAAATTGCGCTGATCGGCGCCATGTTGCAGGGCTTCGGAAGCCGACTGGCCGATGACGAAAGTCAGCCCGTATTCCGGCAGTTTTTGATAGCCGAAAATTCGTTCGACGCCATCGACCGGACTTTTGCGCGAAAAGTATCCGCTGGGCGGCGCATCCGCCGACTGGTGGGGAGCGCCGCTGACCGTCTTGCCCATATGCTCGTCGTTGTCGGGATGGCGGGCCATCAAGTTGCCGGCGGCATCCGCAATGGATAGAGTCGAGTCGCCGTGCAGATTCAACTTGTCTTGAAAGCGAATGAACAGGGACGGATCGACGGACAGGACAATGACGCCCTCGAACTTGCCCTTGTCGTAGATCGGGCGCGTAAACTGAATGGTCCAACGCCCCGACACCTTGCCCTTCAGCGGCTTGCTGATGAACAATCGGTCGCGCCCGCTGCCGACATGCGTCTTGAAATGCTCGCGCTCGCCCAAATCGACGCGCTCTTGAACTTTCTGCAAATTCGAATAGGCCAGAAAGCCGTCCTTGCCGATCACGCCTATCTGAAAGGCGATATCGGAAATATGCTCGGCCTGGCGCTGAACCCTAGCCGCGAAATGCTCCTCCCCATCGCTCCAATGTTCGCGCAGGTCAAACATAGACTCATCAAGACGTTTGATTATCGAGTTGGTGTTTTCCGCGAAAAGCTGGGCCTGAAATTGTGTAGCGACCTCGGCGTCACGGATGGCGTGCTCGCGGCTACGAGTCAGCTCGAAGAACAGCGCCCCCCAGATACAAGCCAAGCTGGCCGCGAACAGGAGCAGCATTTTCACAGGCAATGATATTGGTTTCATGTTCCCCGACTGCGTTTCTTACCCTATCACGTATAGTTTGCGTGAGAAATATTCAACTTCCAATCAAAATTTGAGCCCGATCAATTTTGTGGTTATTCACAGGAAGCCATTGCTTAGGCTACATCAATTGCTTCCGATGGCTAGGCAATCTTACAGAAATTTCATGGGGAATATGGTGCGTTTTCGCAGCGACGCGCCCGCGCCGATTCAGCCCAGCCCCACTAAGCCGCGGGCGAAGGACATGGCTTCGAAGGGCTGCAAGTCGTCGGCCTGTTCGCCCACCCCGATGGCATGCACGGGCAGATTGAATTTTTCGGCAAGCGCGACTAAAACGCCGCCCTTGGCGGTGCCGTCCAGCTTGGTCAGGATCAGCCCCGTCACATCGACCATGCTTTTAAAGGTCTCGACCTGATTGAGCGCGTTCTGCCCGGTGGTGGCGTCCAGCACCAGAAGTGTTGCGTGCGGAAGACTGGCATCCTGCTTTTTCAGAACGCGCACCACCTTCTTCAGTTCTTCCATCAGATCGGTCTTGTTGTGCAGCCGCCCGGCGGTGTCGATGAACAAGATGTCGGCCCCGTCCGCCTTGGCTTGCGTCACGGCGTCGAAGGCAAGGCCCGCCGCGTCGGCGCCGGTTTCACGCGCAATGACCGGACAATTCGCCCTGGTCCCCCAAACCTTCAACTGTTCGACCGCCGCCGCGCGAAACGTGTCGCCCGCCGCCAGCAAAACCTTGCGGCCCTTGTTGCGCTCGATGGTCGCCAGCTTGCCGATGGTGGTGGTTTTGCCCGTGCCGTTGACGCCCACCACCAGCACGACTTGCGGCTTTTGCAAAGGGTCGAGCGCCAGCGGCTTGGCCACCGGTTCCAGCAATTTGGCGATGTCGCTTGCCAGATGCAGGCGCACGGCCTCGCTGGTTGCCCCTTGCTCGAACCTGGCCTTGGACAAAGATTCGGTCAAACGGTATGCGGTTCTGGCCCCCAGGTCGGCGCCGATCAGCAGTTCCTCAATGCCGCCCAGCGCCACTTCGTCCAGGCGGCTTTTGGTGACCAGATCGCCGATCCCCTGCCCCAGTTGGCGCGAGGTGCGCGACAGACCGGATTTCAAACGCTCAAGCCAACTCATGCCGCGATTTGCCCTTCAAGCTGTCCGTTCTTGCCGCTAGAAATCCTGACCCTGGCCAGCGTCCCCGGCGTGCCGCCCGTGAAAAGCACCGGCAGATAGGAGGACGAATAGCCCTTGCCGGGTTCCTCGATCAACACTTCGACCTCGGCGCCGATCAAGGACGAGATCAGTCCCGCCCGCAACCGCTCGCCCGCCGCCCGCAATTCCCCCGCCCTGGCCTTGACCACGTCGCCCGACAAGCCCTTCCAGTTGGCGGCTGGCGTTCCCGGCCTTGCCGAGTAGGGAAAGACGTGCAGGTGCGACAAGCCCAGCCTTTCGATCAGGCGAAGCGTTTCTTGATGATCGCTCTCGGTCTCGCCAGGAAAGCCGGCGATCAGGTCGGCGCCCAAAGCCACGTCGGGCAGGGCTTGGCGAATGCGCAACAGATCGCCAGCGCGGTGGCGTCTGGCCATGCGCTTCAAGACGGGATCGGCCCCCGATTGCATCGACAGGTGCAGATGCCCCATCAGGCGCGATTCAGATTTGAACAAGGCGATCAGATCGTCGGACACTTCGGCAGGATCAAGCGACGATAGGCGCAGGCGCGAGATGCCCGGCACGTCCCTCAGAAGCCCGGCGATCAATTGATCGAGACGCCCCCACGAGGCGATGTCCACGCCGGTCAGCACGATTTCAAGATAGCCCGCCGCAGCCAGCTTGGCGGCCTGCTGGGCGATGCGCTCGAACGCCACCGGCCGCGATGGCCCCCTGGCCTTGGGAATGATGCAAAAGGTGCAGCCATGATCGCAGCCTTGCTGAATTTGCACGAAGGCGCGCGCGCGGCCCTCGAAGCCGCCGATCAGATGCGGGGCCAGTTCGGACAGGTCGGCAAGATCCGTCACCACCAGCTTTTCGCCGGAACCCAGTTGCCTTGCGTCCAGTTTCGCGCCGTTTCCCAGCACGCGGTCCACTTCGGGCATGGCGGCGAAACGCTCGGCGTTCACTTGCGCGGCACAGCCGGTCACGATGATATGGGCGTCGGGCCGTTCGCGCTTCAGCTTGCGGATGGCTTGGCGGGCCTGGCGTTCGGCCTCGGCGGTCACGGCGCAGGTGTTGAAGATCACGGCGTCTTCCAATCCGGCCTGCTTGGCGGTATCGCGCAGAACCTCGGACTCGAAGCCGTTCAGGCGGCAGCCGAATGTGACGATGTCGATCATCCGACCAATCGCCCCTCGGCGACCAGCGTGGCCGGGCCGGTCATCAGCACATGGCCGGTTTCAAGATAGTGAAGGCGAAGCTCGCCGCCATCCAGTTCGATCGTCACTTGGCGTCCGGTCAGCCCTCGCCGAAAGGCCGCCACGGCAGCCGCGCAAGCGCCCGATCCGCAGGCCAGCGTGATCCCTGCGCCGCGCTCCCAAACGCGAAGGCGCAGCCTGTCTTGGCTTTGCAGCGAAATCACCTCGACATTGGTGCGGTTTGGAAACAGCTTGTGGCGCTCGATCAGCGGGCCGTGCGCAGGCAAGTCCACCACCAGCGCGTCCGGCACGATAAAGACGGCATGCGGATTGCCCATATTCACGAAAACCGGCCCTGCTAGCGGCCCCACGGCCAGATCGAGATCGGCGACGTCGCGGGCCAGGCCCATATCCACCTCGATCATACCGTCTTCCAGCCGCCGACAGGGCAACAGGCCGGACCTTGTTTCGATCACGCAGTCTGCCGTCTTCCTTTCATTGAAGACCAGCAGGGCGGCACAGCGCGTTCCATTGCCGCAAGCGCCCGATTCGCTGCCGTCGCCATTTAAAAAGCGCACGAACAGATCGGCTCCCCCGGCCTTGGCCGGTTCCAGAATCACGATCTGATCGCAGCCGATGCCGAAATGGCGATCCGCCAGCAGCTTGGCCTCGGCCTCGGTCAGGGCGACGGGCAGAGCGCGGCCATCCAAGACAACGAAATCGTTGCCCAGGCCGTGCATCTTCAAGAAGGACCGGTTCTTCAAGCTCATGCGCGATATATAGGCCCCGGGGCAAAAACTGTCCATGCACGCATGGCAAAGTTTCAAATTCAATTTACAGTAGTTCTAGATTTTACTTTATGTAAGCGCAAAGCCTTATATATGATACACCTCTAATGACCATAATAAAAATGTGACTTTTGTCGCCGCGCCAACATTCGGGGAAACTACCATCATGCGCCTAGCCGATTTGACCATCGTCGTGAAATTGTCGCTGATCGTCGCCGCCGCCTTTGCGGGCATCACGGCCGTCACCGCCTATACCTTGTTCGACATCAATAATGTGATGTTCGCCGACCGCCAGGCCAAAACCAAGGCCGTCGTGGAACTGGCCCATTCGACCGTGGCCAGCTTCGAGCGCCAGGCCCGCGAGGGAGCAATCAGCGAGGACGCCGCCAAATCAGCCGCCCTTAGCGCCCTGAAAGCGATGCGCTACGAAGGCAACGAATATATCTGGATCAACGACATGGCCCCGGCCATGGTCATGCATCCGATCAAGCCCGAACTGGACGGCAAGGATCTGTCGAAAAACGCCGATCCCGCCGGCAAACTGCTGTTCATCGAATTCGTGAATGCGGTCAAGACCAAGGGCGAAGGCTTCGTCGATTATCTGTGGCCGAAGCCGGGCTTCGATCAGCCGGTGCGCAAAATTTCCTTCGTCAAGGGCTTCCAGCCCTGGGGCTGGGTGATCGGATCGGGCATCTATCTCGACGACGCCGAAGCGGCTTTCCGCGCCAAGGCCATGATTTCTGGCCTGATCGTCGCCTTGATCACGCTGGCCGTGATCGCGCTGTCGATGCTGGTGGCCCGCAACACCTCGCGCCCCATTATCGTCGCCACGCATGAGATGGAAAATCTGGCGAAGGGCGACACTTCCTTTGAAATCCATGGACGGGACCGCAAGGACGAGGTGGGCCAGATGGCCGCCGCCATCCAAATCTTCAAGGACAGCCTGCTGCACAAGGCGGTTCTGGAAGAACAGATCAAGGCGGAAGCCGCCAAGGAACATGCCCGCGTCGCCCGCCAGGAAGCCAGCATCATGCGCTTCGAGGAACGGGTCACGCAATTGTTGCGCAAGGTCTCGGCAACCGTCGAACATGTTCATTCCGCGTCCGACCGTTTGGTGTCGACCGCGCAAGGATCGAGCGAACGCACATCGGCGGTGCGCGCCGTCACCGAACAGGCTTCGGCCAACATGCAGGCGGTGGCCGGAGCCACCGAGCAATTGGGCACCTCGGCGGAAGACATCGCCAGAAGAGTTTCCGAAACCTCGGACATCACGCAAGAGGCGGTCAACGGCATCCAGCAGGCCGACGGCACGGTGGCGGGCCTGGCGGGCGCGGCCAGCCGCATCGGCGAGATCGTCAGCCTGATCAACGACATCGCCAGCCAGACCAATCTGCTGGCTTTGAACGCCACCATCGAGGCGGCAAGAGCTGGCGAAGCCGGAAAGGGCTTCGCCGTCGTGGCGGGCGAGGTCAAGAACCTAGCCAACCAAACCGCCAAGGCGACCGGCGAGATCACCTCTCAGATCAATGAAATCCAAGCCGCCACGCAAGAAGCCGTCGAAGCCATCAAAACAGTGGGATCGACGGTGGGTCAGGTCAATACGGTGGTCGCCACCATCGAAGAGGCGGTCGGCGCCCAGACCCAGGCCACGCGCGAAATTCTTCGCAACATCGAAGAGGCAGCGCAGGGCAATGGCGAGGTGGCGCGCCATATCAGCGACGTCAGCGAGGCGGCCAACGACACGGGCAGCATGGCCCAGGGCATGTTCAAGGCCGCCGACGAACTGATGAGCGAGGCGGAAACCTTGAAGTCGGAAGTCGAGCAGTTCCTGATCGAAGTGCGGGCGGCCTAGTAACTGCTGGAAAAAGCCGCAAGAAAGGCCTGGGTGTGAAAGGCGGCCTGTTCCTTGGAATAGGCGTGCCTTCGCCCCTGCTTGCAGCCCGCTCTGGCTTGGCATCCGCCTTGAAGGCAGGCGGCGCCTGCCGCGCCTTTCAAAAAGCCCATGCAGGCAGACACATCATAGCGCCCGCTTGCGAAGACGTTGGCGGGGCAAGCCGACAGGCAGGGTTTGTCCAGGCAGGCGGCGCAGAGATCGACCGGCCTGGGCGGGTCTGGAATGGGCAGTCGATCAGCGAATCCCAGCGCCGCCCGATAGCCATGCCAGGGTCCGAATTGCGGATGGATCAAGGGGCCGATGGGCGATTGGGTTAAGCCCTCAGCCTGCATCGCCCAGCGCTGAAAGGGCAGCCAGGGCGGCCCCTCGAACGGATAAAGGGCCAGGGCGGCGGCGTCTTGCGCCAACGGCCCGATGACGCGCCTTGTCCAATTGTCCAGGGGATCGGCTTCATCCCGTCGCCCCAATTGAAAGGCGGGCCAAAATTCTCCCCCCAGATGGCCGATCAGCATCAAGGTGCGAACGCCTTCGGGCGCGCCGTCATCCTGGCTTGGGCTGAAGACACAGCGAGTGCGAAAGCCAATTTCTTTCAGTCTTTTCTCGATCCTTTGCAGCATGGCCCATCCTTAAGCAGGAAGTTGCCAACATTAGGACGGCGAAACGCCCCGCTTTGCAAGGAACCCTGGGAAAGGAAAGGAACGCTTGTGCATGGCAGGTACAATTTATCATTCGAATGATTTGTTTTTGATGTAGATCAGTGTATTATGAGAATTATACATCTGGTCTATATCCTCCGATAACTTGTCAATATTCTGGCCTGCCCCTATTGTCGTTGTGGGAATTTTCGTTTGGAGGGCGCAGCCATGTTTAAGAGATTATCCGGTCTTTCTATCACCACGCGCATCGTCGCCGTCAACGTGGTCGGCTTCGTCCTGGCCGCGACCATCATCGTCGCCGTCATTCTATCCATCGTTTCGTCCAGCCTAGCCGAGCAGGCGATCTTAAGCCAGGAAGGCAACGTCAGGGTGCTGAACCAGATGTTGCAGGCCAAGGGAAATGGCGGGCCGCACCAGATCGACGGCAAGCTGGCCTGGGGAAATTTCATCATCGACGGCAATCACGAGATTCCCGACAGCCTGAAACAGGCGCTTGGCATCGCCGTCAGCGTTTTCGACGGCAAGGTCCGCGCCTCGACCAACGTGGTGAATGCCGAAGGCAAGCGCGTGGTCGGCTCGAAATTCCCGGAAGGCGCCATTGACCAAACCGTCTTCGGCGAAGGCAAAGCCTTCAACGGCGAATCCCAGGTCGCGGGCAGCACCTACCTTGTGCGCTATGAGCCAGTGAAGGACGCGGGCGGCAAGATCATCGGTTCGATCGCCACCGCACTGCCCAAGGCTAAGTTCTTCGCCATGCTGGACACCATCATGATTTCCGCCATCGCCGTGGCCAGCGTCATTTGCTTGGTCAGCTGCCTAGCTTTGTTCTTCGTAACCAAATCACAGCTTGGCGTCATCAAGCGACTGACCGCCAATATGGAACGCGTTACGCGTCATGATTACGCGGGCAGCATTCCCGGCACCGAGCGCGGCGACGAAATCGGCATCATGGCCAAGGCGCTGGATGGTTTCCGCCAGTCCCTGATCCGCGCCGACGAAATGGACAAGCGCCAAGAGGCCGAACTGGCCAAGCGCGAACAGCACCGGACGAAAATGGACGAGGTCACGCACAACTTCGCCCAGGCTATCGAATCCGTGGTCGATAAGGTGACGACGGCGTCGATGGGATTGCGGCACAGCGCCGAAGGTCTTTCCAACGCCGCCGACCTGACGCTCAACAAATCGACTTTCGTCAACCAGGCTTCGGAAACCGCTTCGACCAACGTTGATTCCGTAGCTTCCGCCACCGAAGAATTGTCGGCATCTATCGGCGAGATCAACCGTCTGGTCAGCGACGCGACGGATGTCGCCGGGCGCGCGGTGGGCGAGGCCGACGACGCCAACATGATGGTTCAGGGCCTAGCCCAGGCCGCAGGCAAGATTGGCGAGGTGGTCAATCTTATTAATGACATCGCCTCGCAAACCAATCTGCTGGCATTGAACGCCACCATCGAGGCGGCCAGGGCGGGCGATGCCGGCAAGGGCTTCGCCGTCGTCGCCAACGAAGTGAAGTCGCTTGCTAACCAAACCGCCAAGGCGACGGAAGACATTCAAAAGCAGGTGGCCTCGATCCAGGCAGAAACCGAGAAAGCCGTCGATGCCATTACCGCCATCGGCACCACCATCGGCAATATTTCCGCCATTACCTCGTCTGTGGCGACGGCGGTCACCGAACAAAGCGCCGCCACCAATGAAATTGCCCGCTCGGTGCAGCTGGCCTCCAGCGGCACCCGCGACGTCAGCGTCAATATTGCCGACGTCACGGCGGCGGCGCGTCAAACCGAATCCAGCGCCTCGGAAGTGCTGGCCGCGGCCCAGGATCTGGGCGATCAGTCGGGTTCTTTGAAAAAAAGAGGTCGAGGCCTTCATTGCCATGGTGCGGGTGGCTTAGAGCATCCTGCGATAAATCTGGCGCGGGAGACTCTAAAGCTGCTTCTTTTCGCCGATCCTAGGCTCGCTTCCATCGAGCAGGCGTTCGATGTTCGCCCGGTGGCGCAGGAATCCCAGCATGGCCAAAGCCAGGGCCAAGGCGGCGTGGGAGGGGCTTGCGAAAAGATAGGCGAAGATCGGCGACAGGCCCAGCGCCGCCAGAGCCGACAGCGACGAGATGCGCGACAGTTTCGCCGTGATCAGCCATGTGACGATGGCGGCCAGTCCGGTGGGCCAGGAAACGGCCAGCAGCGTGCCCAACGTGGTCGCCACCCCCTTGCCGCCCTTGAATTTCAGCCAGACCGGAAAATTATGTCCGACCACCGCGAACAGACCGGCGATCATCGCCGTGTCCATATCCGCCAAGGCCAGGGCGATCAGCGCCGCCACGGCCCCCTTGACGCCATCCAGAATCAGCGTGGCGGCAGCCAGACCCTTGTTGCCGGTGCGCAGCACGTTGGTGGCGCCGATATTGCCCGAACCGACGGCGCGGATATCGCCAAGCCCCGCCGCGCGGGTCAGCAACAAGCCAAAGGGAATCGACCCCAGAAGATAGCCGCACAAGGCGGCAAGCAGGACATCGGTCAAGTGTCTGCCTCAAGCGAGAAGACCGGACGCCCGTCGATGATGGTCTTCAGCACGCGCCCCTGAACGGGGCGTCCGTCGAAGGGCGAGTTCTTGGATTTCGAACGGAAGTTGTCGGCCACCACCTTCCAGGGGCGGTTTGGATCGAACAGCATCAAATCGGCGGGCAGGCCCTTTTCAAGCCGCCCCGCCTTCAATCCCATGATGGCCGCCGGTTTGTGGGTCAGATTGGCCAACACATCCAAGAGCGACATGGCCTTGTTGTGATACAGGTCCAGCGAAACGGCCAGCAGGGTTTCCAGGCCAACGCCCCCGAAGGCGGCTTGGGCGAAAGGCAGGCGCTTCGAATCTTGATCCTGGGGCGCGTGATCCGAAGCGATGGCGTCGATGGCGCCATCCTTCAATCCCTCGACCACCGCTTGGCGGTCGGACTCGTCTCGCAAGGGCGGCGACAATTTGGCGAAGGTGCGCCAACCATTCACTTCCAGTTCGTTGAGCGCGAAATAGGGCGGCGCGGTGTCGCAGGTGACGCGCACGCCCCGGGCCTTGGCCCGGCGCACGGCTTCGATGCTTTCGGCGGTCGAAACATGCGCCGCGTGATAGCGCGCCCCGGTGGCGGCAACCAGCCGCAGGTCGCGTTCCAGCATGATCACTTCGGCTTCCTTGGGAATGGAAGGCACGCCCAGGCGCGTCGCCATCTCGCCGGAATTCATCGCCCCGCCCAGGGCCAGCGCCGGTTCCTCGGGATGCTGCACGATCAAAAGATCGAAGGTGGATGCGTAAGACAGGACGCGGCGCATCACGCGAGCATCGGAAAGCGCATGCACGCCGTCGGTAAAGGCCAAGGCGCCCGCCTGGGCCAGCAGGCCCAGTTCGGCCAGTTCCTTGCCCGCCAGACCCTTGGTGGCGGCGGCATAGGGATAGACCTTGACCAGCCCCACCTTGCGGGCGCGCCGGGCTACGAATTCCACGCTGGCCACGTCGTCGATGATGGGATCGGTATTGGGCAGGCAGACCATGCTGGTGATGCCGCCCGCCACCGCCGCCTCGGCCGCCGATTTCAGCGTTTCCTTATGTTCCTCACCTGGTTCGCGCAATTGCACGCGCATGTCGACCAAGCCCGGAGACAGGCAAGCCCCCTTGCCGTCCACCACCTGAATGCCCGAAGGCACGCGCCATCCGGCGCTGGCCTTGAAAAGATTGGGGCCGAAATCGGCGATTTCCTCGCCTTCGGTCAGAAGCGCGCCCACCGCATCCAGTTTCGTCGCCGGATCAAGCAAGCGGACATTGATATAGGCGACCTTAACCATGATTGGGCCTCGCCTGATCCAGATTGCGGGTCAGCGTTTCCAGGCAGGCCATGCGCACGGCGACGCCCATTTCCACCTGTTCGCGGATGACGCTGCGCTCGAAATCGTCGGCCACCTCGCTGTCGATCTCGACGCCGCGGTTCATTGGGCCGGGATGCATGATCAGCGCGTCGGGCTTGGCTTCCTTCAGCTTGTCGTAGTCAAGGCCGAAGAAGTGGAAATATTCGCGGATCGAGGGGATATAGCTGCCCTGCATGCGCTCGTTCTGCACGCGCAGCATCATCACGATGTCCACATCCTTAAGGCCCGCCGCCATGTCGTGAGAAATCTCGGCGCCCAGCCGGTCGGCTTTCACCGGCAGAAGCGTCTTGGGGGCGACGAGGCGCACCCTGGCCCCCATGGCGTTCAGCAAATAGATGTTCGAGCGCGCCACCCTGGAATGCAAAACGTCGCCGCAGATGGCGACCAGCAGGCCGGAAAGCCTGCCCTTGCGACGCCTGATGGTCAGCGCATCCAACAGCGCTTGGGTGGGATGTTCGTGGGTGCCGTCGCCGCCATTGACCACCGCGCAATTGACCTTGTCGGACAACAGCTTGACCGCGCCCGAATCGGGATGGCGCACCACCAGCACATCGGCATGCATGGCGTTCAGCGTCATGGCGGTGTCGATCAGCGTCTCGCCCTTGGCGACCGAACTGTTGGCGACTTGCATGTTGATGACGTCGGCGCCCAATCGCTTGGCCGCCAGTTCGAAGCTGGTGCGGGTGCGCGTCGAATTCTCGAAGAACAGATTGATGATGGTGCGACCGCGCAGCACGTCGAGCTTGCGGCCGGGCTTGCGGTTCTGATCGACATAGCTGTCGGAAAGATCGAGCAAATAGGATATCTCCTCGGAAGTCAGCCCTTGGATGCCGAGGAGATGTCGGTGCGGAAAAGCGGATGTGTTCATGAGCCATCATCCTAGGGGGTGCGGGGCATTTGGGCAACCCGGCCTGCAAGAAGGGGCGGTTTTCAGGGGATTTTTACCCCACCCCCGGCCCCAGGACTGGAAAGAAGCGCGCGAATCGTTATGTTTATGGCGTCCTGACCTGAACCCCTGCTAAAACAGCATCATGAGCGACTTACCCGATTTGGCCGTCGATATTTCCGGCCTGACCAAAACCTATGGCGGACAGAATGGGCGTCCGGCCAAACTGGCCCTGGATGGCGTGACGCTGTCCATTCCCAGAGGCTCGTTCTTCGGACTGCTGGGACCCAACGGGGCGGGCAAATCGACCCTGATCAACATCCTGGCCGGGCTGGTCAACAAAAGCCTGGGCACTGCCAGGGTGTGGGGCCACGACATTGACGACGATGTGCGCTTGGCAAGGCTGTCGATCGGCGTGGTGCCGCAGGAACTGAACCTGGACCCTTTCTTCACCCCCTTCGAAATGCTGGAAGTGCAGGCTGGCCTTTACGGCGTGCCCAAGGCCAAGCGGCGAACCCTGGAAATCCTGGCCGCCATGGGGCTGGCCGACAAGGCGCATTCCTACGCCCGCACCCTTTCAGGCGGCATGCGGCGCAGGCTTCTGGTCGCCAAGGCCCTGGTGCATAGCCCGCCGGTGCTGGTGCTCGACGAGCCGACAGCGGGGGTCGATATCGAGCTGCGCCGCAATCTGTGGGATTATGTCCGCCAGTTGAACGCGGCGGGCACCACCATCTTGCTGACCACCCATTATTTGGAAGAGGCGGAAGAGCTGTGCGACCGCATCGCCATCATCGATCAGGGCCATCTGATCGCCTGCGAGGAAAAGCCCGCCCTGATGCAACGCCTGGACACCAAGGGTCTTACGCTCACCCTGGCGCAGCCGATCACGGAGATTCCAGAAACGCTGGCGCCCTTCGCGCCCGAGATCAAGGAAGGCGGCAAACTGTTTATCCGCTACCGGCCCAGCGCCACTGGGGTCGGGCGCATCCTGGAAGCTGTGCGGGAATCAGGGCTGGTGTTGGTTGATCTGACCACCCACGAGGCAGACCTGGAAGACGTGTTCCTGGCGCTGACCCGAGCGGCGCGCGCGGAGCATGGCGCGCCGTGACAGGCAAGAGCGTCATGACGCTGCTTGCTCTTCTTCTGGGCGCCTGCACGCCGCGGATCGAATCAGCCGGTCCAGCCACCCAGGTTCCCAGCCTGTCCGATGGCGCCTTGATCATGGCCGACGGCGCAAAACTGCCTCTGCGCCGCTGGTTCCCCGAAGAACCGCCCTTCGCCGTGGTGCTGGCCCTGCACGGCTTCAACGACTATTCCAAAGCCTTCGAGATGCCGGGGGCTTGGCTGGCGGCCAGGGGTGTCGCCGTCTATGCCTACGATCAGCGAGGTTTCGGCCAAGCGCCGCATCCCGGCCTGTGGGCAGGGGCAAGCAGCATGACCGGCGACTTGCGCCTGGCCGCCAAGCTGATCAAGCAGCGCCATCCCGCCACGCCTCTCTTTCTGCTGGGCGACAGCATGGGCGGCGCCGTGACCCTGGCCGCCCTGGCTTCTGACGCGCCGCCCGCATGCGATGCCGCCATATTGGTCGCCCCCGCCCTTTGGGGCCGCGACGCCATGATCTGGCCGCAGCGCGCCGCCTTGTGGCTGGCCGCCCATACGCTGCCTTTCGTCACCGTCTCGGGGCGCGGCTTGAACCGCAAGCCTTCTGACAATATCGAGATGCTCAGGGCGTTGGGCCGCGATCCTTTGGTCATCAAGCAGACGCGCATGGACGCCATTCATGGCCTGACCGACCTGATGGACGAGGCGCTGTCGAGTGCTCCGAAACAGAAAGGCCCGCTGTTGCTGCTGTATGGCGGCCAGGAAGAGATCATCCCCAACGAGGCGACAAAGCGTTTTCTAGACGGCTTGCCCAGACCCGAGATTCAGCAGACGCGTTTCTATCCCACGCATTATCACATGCTGCTGCGCGACCTGAATCCAGAAGACGTTTACCGGGATATTTTGGATTATATCAAGCGGCCTTAATTTGCGCGAATGGCCGCTTGAACGCGGGCAAAGCCCGCGCGCCGGGTTCCACCCCGGCGAGAGCCAAGGGTTGCGGAGCAACCCGCCCGGCGCATGAGGGCAATATCAACGCGCTTCAAAGTCGATCCTGGGATCAACGAAGTGATAGGTCAGGTCGCTGACCAGATTGAGCAGCAGGCCGATCAGGCCGAAAATGAACAAGGTGCCGAACATCACCGGATAGTCGCGGTTGATGACGGCCTCGAAACCCAGCAGACCGATGCCGTCCAGAGAGAAGATCACCTCGATCAGCACCGAGCCGGTAAACAACATGCTGACCAGGGCCGACGGGAAGCCCGCGATCACCAGCAGCATGGCGTTGCGAAAGACATGGCCGTACAACACCTGCTGCTCGCTTAGGCCCTTGGCCCTGGCGGTCAGCACATATTGCTTGGTGATTTCTTCCAGGAAAGCGTTCTTGGTCAGCATGGTCAGTTGCGCGAAACCGCCGATCACCATCGCCGTCACCGGCAATGCGATGTGCCAGAAATAATCGAGGATGCGGGCAGGCCAGGACATGTCGGCCCAGTCGGGCGAGGTCAGGCCGCGCAGCGGGAACCAATCTAGAAAGCGACCGCCCGCGAACAGCACGATCAGCAGAATGGCGAACAGGAACCCCGGCACCGCATAGCCGATCACCATCGCCCAACTGGTCGCCACGTCGAACCTGGACCCGTCGCGCGTGGCCTTCACGATGCCCAGCGGGATCGACACCAGATAGATGATCAGCGTGCTCCACAGGCCCAGGCTGATCGATACCGGCAGTTTCGAGGCGATCAGCGACACCACGCTTTCGTCGCGATAGAAACTTTTGCCGAAGTCGAAGGCCAGATAATTCGAGATCATCAGCCCGAAACGCTCCAGAGGCGGCTTGTCGAAACCGAACATGCGCTCGATCTCGGCCACGTAACTGGGATCAAGCCCCTGGGCGCCGCGATAGGCCGCCGATGGATTGACTCCGCCCGGCGCTTGGGCGGGCCTGGCCATCTCGCCCGCAGCACTTCCCGAAATGCGCCCCTCGGCCGACATGCCGGTTCCTTGGATCTTGGCCAGCATCAGATCGACCGGCCCGCCGGGGGCCAACTGCGCAAAGCCGAAATTGATCAGCATGATGCCGAACAAGGTCAGCGGAATCAGGGCCAGTCGTCGAATGATGTAGGAAATCATGGCAGGGATTATGTGCTTAGGAATTGCGTTTACTCAAGCTGGGATTGCGGTCGCCAGGAATACGACCTATAGTTTAGCGCCTAGATTTTGGGGGTGAGGCCATGAATTGGGTTGCTCATATTCTTTCGTCTGAGTTTGTTTGGGGTGTTGTTCTGGGACTTTTGTTATCAGTTGTTGTTGCCATGGTCAGTTCATGGCTTGAAACCAGGAGCCGTCGAAAAAATGTAGCCTTCTTATGCCAGAATCTCATTGGCAGTGTATGCGACCTTATCCAAAACCTGGAAGATAACCGCGACCGCAACCGTAGGATAGAGCATGAATTTCTTGAGACTATTACGGCAGAGGTAATCGTATACGGAAGGAACAGAGAATACCTTGTTGCTCTCCCGGACGAAACTCTACGCAAGGATGTGCGAGTATTTTTTACGCGGGTTGCAGCGCAGTTAGCGCAAGTCAATGGATTTCTTAACCGCTTTTACGAAGCAGACCGCGCCTTAAAATCGGAAATGGATTCAGGGAGAAAGCAACAACACGAACAAGCGGCAATTGCCTTCCTTAATGATGCGCATAAGGCATGTGATCGGCTACGAGAACTGCTTGCAAAGAGGGAAAGCATAACCGCTCGTCTCAATCAAGCATCAAGGGGGATTCTCTAGCTCAATTCGCAAACTGACAATCACCCCGCCAGCGCCCTGACGACTGCATCTGGTTCGCGCTCGATGACGGTCAAAAGAACGCGGGCCGAGCGTTCGGGCACGCGGCGTCCCTGCTCCCAATCCTGAACCGCGCGCACATCCAAACCAAAACGTTCGGCGAAACGTTCGCGACTTAGCTTCAGGCGCTTGCGGATGCTCCTGATCCGGGCCGCCGATGGATCGTCGATCAAGCGGCACGGCAAATCGATCTCGCCGCGCACATGGGCCAAAACTTCCTTCAGGGCGGCTTCAACCTCGCGCCCCAATTCCGTCCGCCTCGCCGATTTCGTCTTTTTCTCAGGAAATCGTTGCGCGTTCATTTGCCCTGCTCCTCATTTTTAATCCCAGCCACCAATTTGGACCATGCCTTCTTGTCGGCGGGTGACAGGTCCTCTTGCGCCGCCTTGGAGTAGGCCGTCAGCAAATAGATCGTTTCCGGCCCAGCATGATAGAAAAAGATCGTCCGGATGCCGCCTCTTTTGCCACGCCCGGAACCAGCCCACCGCAATTTGCGGATACCGCCCGTTCCTGGAATGACCGGTGCCGACATGGGTGAAGC
Source organism: Alphaproteobacteria bacterium (assembly GCA_015231795.1). Lineage (NCBI taxonomy): Bacteria > Pseudomonadati > Pseudomonadota > Alphaproteobacteria > Alphaproteobacteria bacterium. The sequence goes on from JADGAX010000004.1 coordinate 58,534, forward strand.
AGCGATGGCGGCTTCCATGTCCCGGCGCTCGGAATCCGAAACAAGCCTGGCGATGGCGCGTTCGTAAGTCTTGGTGGTGAAAATTTCCATCTGGCCGCATTATGCGGCATTGCCGCATCCTGGGCAAGCGGATTCTGCGGCATTGCCGCAGCTACTTCCCCCCGCCCTTGGCCTTCGCCAACGCTTCGGCTTTGGCGCTGTCGATCCACCAAGCGTCGAACTGGACGCCCTGGCGCGGGATGATTTTAGGCTGGCCGAACTTGTCCCAATAGGCGACGCGGTCATAGGCGATGTGCCAATGCGGCACCACGTAATGGCCCCAAACCAGCACGCGGTCCAAGGCCCGCACCGCGTCGACAAGGCTTTCGCGGTCGGGCGCCGAGATCACCTTGGCGATCATCGCGTCGGCAGCCGGATTCTTAAGGCCGATGGAATTGCGCGAGCCGCGCATGTCCGCCGAGGCCGAGCCGTAGAAGTCTTGCAACTCGTTGCCGGGCGATTCCGAAGCACCCCAGACATCCACCGTCATGTCGAAATCGAAGCTGTCGGTGCGGTTCTTGTACTGCGCCGTGTCCAGCGTGCGGACCGAGGCGTCGATGCCCAGCTTCTTCAAATTCTCGACATAAGGCAAAGCGATGCGTTCGAAAGCGGGCGAACTTAGAAGAATCTCGAAGGCGAAGGGCTGGCCGCTTTTTTCGTTCACCAGCTTGCGGTCCTTGACCACCCAGCCCGCCTCTTTCAGCAAGACCAGGGCGGCGCGCAGATTCTCGCGCGGATTTCCGTCGCCGTTGGTGGCGGGCGCCTTGAACTCTTTGGTGAAGACCTCGGGCGGCAATCGGTCCTTAAATGGCTCCAGCAACTTCAACTCGCCAGCGCTGGGCAGGCCCTTGGCCGACAAGTCGGAATTGGCGAAATAGCTTTCGGTTCGCTTGTACTGTCCATAGAACAGATTCTTGTTCGACCATTCGAAATCGAAGGCTAGGCCCATCGCTTCTCGCACCCGCCTGTCTTGGAAAAGCGGGCGGCGCTGATTCATCACGAAGCCCTGCATGCCCACCGGGCGCTGGTTGGGCAAGGTTTCCACCTTCATCAATCCCGCCTTCACGGGGGCGGCGTCCTTATATTCGGTGGCCCATTTCTTCGACTCGTTCTCGGCCCTGAAATCATATTCGCCCGCCTTCAGGGCCTCCAGCGCCACCGTGGCGTCGCGGTAGAAATCGATGCGGATGCGCCCGAAATTGTGCAAACCCTTCATCACCGGCAAATCCTTGGCCCAGAATTTGTCGTCCAGCTTATAGACGATGCTGCGCCCGGCCTCGGCGCTGTCCACACGGTAAGGACCGCTGCCCAGGGGTGCCTCCAGCGTCGTTGCCTCGAAATCGCGCTTGGCCCAATAGGCCTTCGACAAAATGGGCATCTGACCGATGATCAGCGGCAGTTCGCGGTTGGCTTCTTTACCGAAGGTGAATTTTACCTTCAAGGGTCCCAGGGCTTCGGCCTTGGCGACGCCTGCGTAATACAGGCGATAGAAGGGAGCGCCCTTGGCTTTCAGCGTATTGAAGCTGAACGCCACGTCATCGGCGGTGATCGGCGTGCCGTCGTGGAATCTGGCGATCTGGCGCAGATTGAAAATCACCCATTCGCGCCCAGGAGGCATTTCTATCGTCTCGGCCACATAGCCATATTCGCTGAAAGGCTCGTCGGCGGCGTTGGACAGAAGCGTGGAAAACAGCAGGCTGATATAGGAGGGCGCAATTCCCTTGACGATGAAAGGATTGAGATTGTCGAAGGTGCCAATCTGGGCCAGACGCGCCTCGCCGCCCTTGGGGGCACTGGGATTCACATAGTCGAAGTGCTTGAAGTCGGGCGCGTATTTCACGGTACCGTGCATGGCGATGCCGTGGACGGGCTTCACCTCCTGAGCCTGGGCGCTGAAGGGCAAAAGCAGCGCCATCGCGACAAAAAGACGTTTCATGAATTCAAAACCTCCAGGGCCTGGGCGTGCAGTTGTTTGTCTCCCGCCGCCAGGATGCTGCCATCGGATTGCAGATTGAGCGGCTGGCCTTGCCAGTCGGTCACGACGCCGCCCGCCGCTTCGACCACCGGCACGATGGCGGCGTAATCGAAGGGCTTCAGCCCGGCCTCGCAGACCAGATCGACAAAGCCGGTGGCCAGCAGCGCATAGGCGTAGCAATCGGCACTGCCGCGCGACAATTTCACTCGCTGGCGCAACCGCTCGAAACGGGCCAGTTGATCCGCCTTGAAGATTTCAGGCCCCGTGCTGTGCAGGGCGGCCTTGCCAAGGTCGGGGCATGGCCGTACCCGCACCGGCTTGCCATTCAGCGTGCAGCCGCCGCCCGATAGGCCCAGCCAGCGTTCCTTGGCGACCGGTTGGTCGATCACGCCCAGCACGGGCTGGCCTGCCGACCACAAGCCAATCAGCGTGCCGAAACAGGGCATGCCGGTAATGAAGGAGCGCGTGCCGTCCACGGGGTCCAGCACCCAGACATGGCTGGCGTCCAATCGCTCGTTGCCGAATTCCTCGCCCAGGATGCCGTGGTCGGGGAAGGTTTGGTTGATCAGGGCGCGCATGACGCGCTCGGCCTCGCGGTCGGCGATGGTGACCGGACTGTCGTCGGCCTTGTCGTCGACATCGATGGGCTGGCGCCAATATTTCAGAATCTCGGCTCCGGCAGCGTCGGCCAGGCGCATCGCCAGAGCTTCGAATTCGCGCATGTTATTTCGCCCCTGCCGATTTCAGATAGGCGATGACGGCGGCGCGGTCTTCGGGCTTGGCCAGCCCCTTGAAGGTCATCTTGTTGCCGGGGATCGCCTTTTTAGGGTCGGTCAGATAATTGTCCAGGGCGGCTTCGCTCCAGGCTTCTTTGCTGGCGGCCATGGCGTCGGAATATTTGAATCCCGCCACCGAGGCCCTGGCCCGCCCGACCACGCCAGCCAGATTGGGACCGGTCAGATTCTTGCCGCCGGGTTCAGCCGTATGGCAGGCCTTGCATTGGGAAAACACCTTTTTTCCCGCCTCGAGCGGGCTGGCGACGGCGGCCACGTCCTGGGCGGGCGGCGGCGAGGCTTCGGCGACCGGGGCCGGAGCAGTTGGGGCCGGAGTGGCCGCTGGGGCCGGTTCGGCTGCGGGCGCTGCTGCGGGCGCGGGTTCGGGTGGGGGGGCCACCACGGAAGGGGTCGGCGCTACCGCCACAGAGGGGGCGGGCTTGGCTGGCGCAAAGAGCAGATCGCCCAGCACATTCAGCGCCACGGCGAACAAGACAGCGCCCATCAGAGCGCCGCCCCAAGCCAGCAGGCCTGAAAATGAACAAGATTTTTGGCACATGGTCATCTCTCCCCGTTTGCCCAGGATGCTGCCAGGGTTATAGTGTGGCCGCAACCTGTAAGAAAGTCCGTGAAATACCCATGTCCAACCCCATCATCCTGATTCCCGCCCGCCTGAAGGCGACGAGGCTGCCCAACAAGCCCCTGGCCGACATCCACGGATTGCCCATGATCGTGCATGTCTGGAAGCGGGCGATGGAGGCTGGCATCGGCCCGGTGGTGGTGGCCGCCGCCGAAGCCGAAATCGCCGATGCCGTGACCAAGGCGGGGGGACAAGCGGTGCTGACCGATCCCGATCTGCCCTCGGGGTCGGATCGCATCTGGGCGGCGCTGAACGGCGTCGATCCGCAAGGCGTCCATGACGTGGTGGTCAATCTGCAAGGAGACCTGCCCGCCATCGACCCCAAGGTGATCGCCGCCAGCCTGCTGCCACTGGCCGATGGGGCCGTGGATATCGCCACCCTGGTGGCCGAGATCAAGACCGGCGAGGAGTTGGGCAACCCCAATGTGGTCAAGGCCGCCCTGGCCTTCGCGCCGGGGGCAAGTACCGCCCGCGCCCTTTATTTCAGCCGCGCCCCCATTCCCTCGGGCGCTGGCCCGCATTGGCATCATATCGGCATCTACGCCTATCGCCGCGCCGCGCTGACCCGTTTCGTCGATCTGCCGGTGGGCCTGCTGGAAGCCCGCGAGAAGCTGGAACAGTTGCGCGCCTTGGAAAACGGCATGCGCATCGACGCCGCCCTCGTTGACACGGTGCCGGACGGCGTCGATACTCCCGCCGATCTCGAGCGCGCCCGCGCCCTTCTTGCCAAACAGAGCTAGCCATCATGCCGACTGACGCCAAACGCATCGCCTTCCAGGGCATTCCCGGGGCCTATTCAAATCTGGCCTGCCGGATCGTGTATCCCAAGCTGGAACCTGTGCCCTGCGAAACCTTTGACGACGTCTTTGCTTGCGTGCGCGACGGCAAGGCCGAACTTGCGATGATTCCGATTGAAAATTCGGTGGCCGGGCGCGTGGCCGACATCCATCATCTGCTGCCCGATTCCGGCCTGCACATCATCGGCGAATATTTCCTGCGCGTGAATCACCAGTTGCTGGGGGTCAAGGGCGCCAAAATCGAAGACATCAAGACCGTGCGCAGCCATGTGCATGCGCTGGGCCAGTGCCGCAAGCTGATCAAGCAATTGGGCATCAAGGCGGTGGTGGCCGCCGATACCGCGCTGGCCGCCCATGAAGTGGCCGAGAAGGGCGACAAAACGGTGGCCGCCATCGCTTCCGAACTGGCGGGCGAAACCTATGGGCTGGAAGTGCTGCGCTCGAACATCGAGGATGCGGAACACAACACCACCCGCTTCGTCATCATGGCGCGCCAGCCCATAGCCCCAGACCGCCGGGTTGGCCCGGTCATCACCACCTTCGTCTTCAAGGTGCGCAACGTGCCCGCGGCGCTTTACAAGGCGCTGGGCGGCTTCGCCACCAACGCCGTCAACATGACCAAGCTGGAAAGCTATCAGGTGGGCGGCCAGTTCGTGGCCACGCTGTTCTATGTGGATGTCGAGGGCCATCCCGACGACAAGGGCCTGCGCCTAGCCCTGGAGGAGCTGGACTTCTTCACCCGCGAGGTCAAGATCATCGGCGTCTATCCCGCCCACCCCTTCCGTTTCGAAAACCGCCTGAAGGCGGTTGAGGACTAGAGCAGATCGGAAGAATCCTGAGCCGTTAATCGGCTCAGGATTCGCGCGTGAGTCTGCTCTAGCAATTTGTTTTAGCGAAGGATTCACGTTTAACTCCGGGTCACTGGAGTGACTCGGAGTTAAACGATCCTGCGCTAGGTTTGTTCTCAATGGGTTGGGCGCAGCAGTGGCTAGGCCTTGCCTTGCCCCTGGGGGTGTGATACGAAACCGGCCTTCCGCTGGGGGATCGTCTAACGGTAGGACAGCGGACTCTGACTCCGCCAGTCTAGGTTCGAATCCTAGTCCCCCAGCCAAAACGCAAGCCCCCGCAAAAGCGGGGGTTTTCGTTTTGGGCTTGCGGGATAGAGGGGGCGAACCTTGTTCGACACCGAGGGCCGAAGGCCCGAAGGGGCGGCGAGCATCGCAAAGCGAGCGCAGCCAATCCTAGTCCCCCAGCCAAAATTTCATCATAAAATCAGCAAGTTAAGTAAAGCGCAAATCGCGATGCGCCCCCAATTTAGCGATTCGCTGTGCATTCGAAGTTTTTTGGATTTGCGTTGCGCTTTCTCCTTTTTCACAGGCTTACTTTCGTTGAACATTAAGAAATGTGTGGGTGTTTCCCAATCTTCCCGGCGGAGCAAATACTCTCTATTTCATCCTTTCTCCAGCAAAGCCCAAGCGCAGCGCCTTCCTCTTCCTTTCCAATTCTTGCACTGTAACATCCGATAAACTCCATTCTGGTTTCAAAAAGGGCTACATCATGCCGTTTCCAAAACGTCGGGTCATCAATATTTAATTGTTCATAGGGGTCTGTCATGGACCAAGTTCCGGTAAATGCTGAAAACACCGGAGCGCCTGACATGCCCTCGCGTGTTTGTGAATCTATGAAAAATGCTGGGAGCTTTTTTCCATCAGTCATCCCCCCTATCGCATTTTGATTGCCTCCGATAGTTACGTCATAAAAAGGCTCAGAGGCAATGTATCCCGACTTCCAGAGCGGAATGCCAAAGGCAACGCTTATCGACCTTGGAAAGCCCAAAACAAAAACAGGGTTTCCGGGTTTTATTGGTGTCTTTATGGAGCATATTTTGTTAGCTGCAGTGTGCATGAATGTTGGACAATTTTGAGGCTTGCTGAACTCAATGGCAACCACATCGCAGTCATTACCAAGCTCTCGATGCTCGAGCCAAATCGGTTCACCATTTTGGTAAATTTCAAGTCTCTGCGATATCGTTGTAAAGGTATCGTTTTTGCCCGGCAGCCACGCTGATAACTTCACCTCCAGAAAGGTTGGAAATCGCCTAATCGCTGAATTCGGCTCTTTAGTTAGAAAGTTTTTTCCCGATATATTATGCCAATTTGTTATCAGATAATTCTTATCATTGTACGAGTAGAAAAACCCTGTACCTGTAGAGATTACACCTTGATTGTCATTCATGAGAATCTGTAATGGGCATTGGCTGTAAGGGCTTCTTATGCCATGTTCGGGCATTTCCTCCTCCAAGAAACCGTGTGGTCTGGTCTTGAATATTTCCTAATCATCCGTCTACGACACCGGCATCGAGTTCCAACCTCCCCACCAACTCCGGCAACGAAATAACAACCGTCTCCCACACCACATCGAGATTGATGTCGAAATAGCCATGGGCGATGCGGTTTCTCATGCCGCGCATGGACCGCCAGGGGATATCGGGATGTGCCTCCACGAAATCGGGATAACCCGCCATCAGCTTGGTCGCCGCCTCGCCAATGACGACAAGATTGAGAATCACCGCCTGCTGGGTGCGCTTGTCGGCCAGGAAAACTTGCTTGTTCATTCCCTCGACATAAACGCAGGCCTGCTTCGCCGCGTCCAACATATGGCCGATGTAATCCTCGGCCCTATTCATTCAAACCGGCCTTGCCTGTGCCAACACGTCGGCACGGAATTTGGGTGGCAGATCGCCTGGGGTAAGCAGATCGACCGGCACACCCAGCAGCTCCTGCAATTCATCTTGCAGACCGCCAAGATCGAACAGGGTGGTGCCGGGGAGAGGATCGACAAGCAAATCGAGATCGCTGCCGTCCTGGTCGGCTCCATTCAGCACCGAGCCGAACACGCGCAGATTCGCCACGCGAAAGCGGCTGGCCGTTTGGCGGATGGCATCTCGTTTTGAATCAAGCGCGGTCGAGGGCTTCACGGTCTTTCTCCTGCAACCCAATGTAGCAGATGACGGCAAATCCGTTAAGGCCGCAAGTTTCGCCCAGTCCGAAGGCAGGCGGCAAGAATTCGCAGTCCATTCGTAGCAGCCACTTCAGTCTATAACACACTGAAATGATTTGATGTAATTGCTGCTCTCGCGAACACTGACCACGCCCATCCGTCCGAAAAAGCACCACCGCCTTGGCGGGGGTGTTCGCATCTATCTGGCCAGTGCTTGACTCACACGGGGGTGCAGGTCATCCCGTTGCGCTGGGCGTTGTCGATGCAGTCGCCCTTATTGCTGTATCCTTGGGTTGAAGCCCCCACAATACGCCCGTTGCTGGCGGTGCGGCGCCATCTCCAGCCATCTGCGCCGCTGTAAATCTCCCAAACGTCACCGTTCTTGTCCGTGCAGCTTGCCATGACGAATCCTTTCAATTGTTGCCCGGCCACTATGCCAGCCTAGACAACCCTTTACAAGTGTGTCTTTGGCGTAGTAATTACTTCTGGTTGCTTTCTCTATAACGACAACAGGGAGGAAGGTCATGACTGATTTACGAGGAACACCGATCGACCATGCGATCAGGGACTATCTTGACGATTTCGTCATGGGCAATGAAGGCAAAGTCACCACCAACCGGCTTGAACAGAACGGAACGACTTTGACCTTGGATTACGAAGTCCTGCACCGCCACGATTCGGGCTTTCCGTTTGGCGTCATTTACAACATTCCGATGAATCTAAGGGGCGACGTGGATATCCTTGATCCCACGACCTGGGATATCGAAGTTTGCGTCGATGTTCTTACCCAAAAGGTCTGCATCAATCTGCGCGATGTAATCGCAATCGTCGTCGGCCTGCTGTCGGTGCCGGTCGCCAAGGCCGTCGCCGAAATCGGCCATGACAACTTGGAAAAGCTGCCGCTTAAACTCGATGCCGCGTTCAAATCGAAGATGACTATCAGCCGCTCGCCCTGGACCGGCCATCACGGCGGGTTTAGACGATATTAGTCCTGCGCCCGTCCGTCCGAAAAATGCACCCCCGCCTTGGCGGGGGTGTTTGCATCCACCAGACCAGCGCAGGCGACTATTCGTAGCTGGCGGTCGTCTTGTCGGTTTTTCGATTGTATCTGATGGTGATCTGGTTGACGGAACACAGATCGATATTGTTCCAGACGGCCGATGAATCGTCATCCGAATAAACGACCTTCAAATCCCATCGGCAGGTTTTCGCGGCCCTCGTGAAGACGATATCCACTTCAAGCCCGTCATCCAGCGTATCCTGGCCCAGAATGTCGTCGCCCCAATCATCCGCCTTGCTGGGCGATACATAGACGGCGCTAAGTTCGTAGCCGGTTTTGTTGACCAGCGTGAAATCCTGCTTGCCCTCTTGGGCAAGGGCGGGAACCGACAAGGCGGCGGCAAACAACATTCCAAGAAAGGCAAGTCGCATCTTCATCTTCTCCTCTTGCTTCAACGCATCAAAGGGCGGCGCTATTTCAGCCCGGCCACCACCGAACGCCGGTGTCTGGCATGGCCGATATTCTTGGTCAGGGGCTGGGGCTGAAAACCGCATTCGGTCAGCACGCCCACGATTTCCGAAATCGTGTAGGCCGACAAGCCCAGCTGCTTTCGCATCTGGCGATAATCGGAACGCAGGGTTTTCACCAGCCCCTTCATGGCGTCGAACAGGAATCCCTCGGCCATGCCGAAACCCAGCAAGGCCCGCACATCGCCAACCAAGCTGTTGTCGGGGCTTAGAATGTCGCCGATCACCAGCTTGCCTTGCGGCGTCAACAACGCTTTTAAGCTGCGCAGCAAGTCCGGCAACTGCCCTTTGGGCACATATTGAATGACGGAAATCATCAGCACGACATCGCAAGCCCCTTGGGCTGCGTGCAGATCGCTAAGGATTTCGATGGCGGGCAATCCGGCAAAGCGGTTGCGAAGTGTTGTGCGCTTGGCCTCGGCCCGGTCATAAAGCAGCACGCGCCCGCCAAGCTCTGCGATGCTGGGCGCCATCAGGGCCTCGCCGCAACCATAATCCAGCAAGGTGAAGGGGGACTTGGGCAGCAAGGGCTGAATATCGGCAAACAGCCCCTTATAGTGGGCCATCAGGTGGCGTTTGCTGACATAGACCGACACGTCGCCGTTCCAGTAGTCAAGCCAACGATTGTCGGAAGTCATTTTGCCCTCTCGTTTGTGCAAGAACATTGATGCATTTTGGCGCAAGGACCGTAAACTGAAATTTGTGGCCGACAATAGGGGAGGGCTGATTTCCTTGCTGGTTCATATTCTTCCTGATGCCCAGGCGGTCAGCCAAAGGGCTGCCCGACTGGCCGCCAACTTGGTTCGCGCCAAAGCCAAGGCCGTGCTGGGACTGGCCGCCGGGGCAACCCCCCTGGCCATGTATGGCGAGCTTGTGCGCGCGCACAAAACGGGCGAGGTGGATTTATCGGCCATCACCGTTTTCGGGCTGGACGAATATCTAAGCCTGGGAAGTGATCATCCGGCCAGTTGCGCCTATACGTTAAGGCGCCATCTGATCGAACCGCTTGGCCTGCCAGATGATCGCGTTCATCTGCTGGATGGGCTGGCTGGCGGCAATCTTGTCGCTTATTGCGCCGATTACGAGGCAAGGATCAAGGCCGCGGGCGGGCTTGATTTGCAAATCCTCGGCCTGGGCGTCAATGGCCATATCGGTTTCAACGAGCCGGGATGCAGCCTGGGCGGGCGGACGCATACGGCTGTCCTTCGCTCCAGCACGCTGGCCACCAACAAGGCGGTGTTCGCCCCCTATGGCGAAGAGGTGCCCAGGGGCGCCGTCAGCATGGGGGTGGCCACAATTCTGTCCGCCAAGCGCATCTTGCTGCTGGCGACCGGACCCGCCAAGGCCCAGGCGGTGGCCAAGGCCGTGGAGGGCCCCGTTACGACGATGCTGCCCGCCTCGGCGCTGCAGATGCATCCCGATGCGCTGCTGCTGCTTGACGAGGCGGCGGCGGCTGACCTGTCGCTGAAGGCCGACTATCAGGCGCAAACCGCCCTGCTTGAAAAGCTAGGGGCGGTGGAGGGTTAAAGCGCGTCCAGCGTCACCCCGGCCTCGCCGAACATGATGGCCGCCACTTCGAATTCGCTCATATCCATGCCGACGGTGCCCTTGGCTTCGTTGGGATAGACGACCCTGCGAACCCCGGATTGGATCAGGCTGCGCGCGCATCGCGAACAAGGGCAATGCGTGACATAGGCGGTGCATCCCTTCAGGCTGACGCCGATCCGGGCCGCGTGGGCGACGGCGTTTTCTTCGGCATGGCTGGTCCACAGATATTTGGCCGGGCGTTCCATGCGTTTGGGATCGTCGGTCACGCCGCGCGGAAACCCGTTATAGCCCGTGGTCAAAATCTCGCGGTCGGGACCCACCACCACGCATCCGACCTTGGTCGAAGGGTCCTTGCTCCAGGCTGCGATATGCTCCGCCAGGGCGATGAATCTGCGATCCCAACTCATGGTCGGCGTCCCTTCGATAGATGCGTCACCCGACTATTTTATACTAAACAGGAGCGAGATAAACCCTCATCGCTGCGTATTCGCGCTTCCAGGCAGACGGAGCGCCAGCCGTTTCAAGAGGCGGACATAGAGTCTACCCGGTTGATCTGAAAATTCCGGCTAATCGCTAGGGGCGGAATGCAGGTATAGGCGTTCATTTGGGGATAGACACCCACCATCATGCAATCGATGCCGTAGGCTTCAATGGTTGCGTCGGTCGGCCACAGATTGATCGCGCGTCCATCCATCGGAAAACAATGCTCGATCAGCATCCGAGCGCCCTTGGGCGTAATCAGATATCCGCAGCCGCCGAATGCCATCTTCAAACGGCACAAATTGACCGAACCGCTTTTGGCGCGAATGTCGTTGATCTGCCCTTCGGTCGGGTTGAGAATGGAGAACTGACCTGCGAAGTTGATCCCCGGCGCATAGACGATTTCCATCACGCTGTCCGTGTTGCAGCCCAGCAGCAGAAAATCCCAGTCGGTCTTGCCGCCTTCGATGACAGCCAGTTGTTCCAGCAGATCGAAGCGCAGCCGCGCATCGTCTTCGAAGATGGCGATGTTCTGCCCCTGTCGCACGCACTCCCGCCACAATGCAAGGTGCGACAGTGCCGCCCCCACCGAAGCCTTGGTATAGGCAGAGGCTTCGGGCGTCACGATCTCGGGCATGGATTGCAAACTGCCCAGACTGGCCCCGTTTACGCCAGGAAATCGGGTGAAGGCGATCCCGGTCCCCTGATTTGCCTCTAGGAAGTCCTTTAGCCTAGCCGCTTCCCGGTCCAGATTGATGACGAAGAATTGCATAGGGTTTCTCGTTTGAGCCGACAGACAGAGAAAGAGAACCAGCGACAATATTACTCATCCTCTGTCCAACGAGCGCTTGGATCAAGGTTCATTAGTCGGTCGCTCCGTTGCCCCATTGGCCCGTCTCGAAGAGGAATGCGCAGCCTTCGCGCCGCCCAGAATGACGGAGAGAGCGGCAGAGGAACGACGAGAGGAATATCTCGGATGCCGCCGACGCCTTGGACCTTGCGGTCTTTAGAATTTATAGCCGTAGCGAACGCCCAGCGTATCCATGCCCTCGTTCGGATCGGCCAGGAAGGCGTTGGAGACATGGTCGAAATAAAGCGAGATACCGTTATGGCCGTCGAAGCGATAACCGATTTCCGCCGGAATGTGGAACAGGACCCGCGAGCCGAGCGCCTTGTGGTCGCGGCTTCTCAGTTCCAGGTCGCCATTATGCACGGCGGCGCCCAGCCCCAGCCCGAAATACAGGCCGATGTTGGTCTCATAGCTCCAGACGGCATCCAAATAGGCCTTGCTGGTGTCGCCCGACGAATTGAGGCTGCCGCCCAGGGCCGGACGAATGGCCCCGCCGAGCACAGGCAGGCTGGGCGTGAAAACCAGTTCTGCATTGAGATCAACGCCGGACTCGCGGCGAAAGCCGCTCCAAAGATTGTCCATGTCGTGATAGAGCAAACCGCCCTTCACCTCATAGACCAAATCGCCAAGTCCTTCGGCATGGGTCGGCAAACTAGCGACCAGAACAAGCATAAGGGTTAGGATAAAACGGCGCATGAAAAAGCCTCCGGATAAACAAACCCTCCAGCCCGGCCAGAATGGTCCGGGCAAGCAAAGTTAGATGTCGTTCTTTTTCTGCTGGGACTGTAGCCTATACCGCGACGCATTGATACACAATGATCCAACAAAACAGCCCAAAAGGGTTCTCAGCCACCAAAGCTCATTTCATCTTGTTATTTCATGAGCTTCGCCTTCCCTACGTTTTCAAAAACTTATTGGTTCCCCCGCATTATTGGCGGCGGATATCGTAGACATTGGCCAGCGCCACCCCTTGGCGGGAAATTCTTGCGATCAATCTTGCGCCTTTGGGCACCTCCCAATCCCAGCGCGTCGGCGCTATGGCGAACTGGGCTTCTTGGGTCGTTCCCACATTCTTCCAATGTTTGGGCATCATCGCGTCGGCAATGAATTCGCGGTAGGCGATCTTCACCAGCACCCTGGGTTCCTTCACCTCGCGACCATTCGCGGCTTCGAAATCCAGATAGCCTTTCAAACGATCGACCGCCTCGGCCGTTCCGTTGGCCCAATAGTCCGTCTCGAAGAGGGGGGCGCCTGCCTTGGTGCCGCCCGCGAATGCCGTGATGCGGATATATTCGTTGGGATGCAGGACAAAGATGGCCCACAGTCCGTAGCCGATGACGGCGCCGCCCAGAACGGCGGAGGGCACGGGCCAGCAGGCAAGCCGCTTCCAGAGGATTTCCGCCGCCCAGCCGGCAAGCAGGGCCAGCAACGGAACTACGAACAGAATATGGCGGATGCCGTCATAGATGATGGCCCCCGAGATGACGATATAAACCAGCGGAAAAAGTCCCGCCGTGGCCAGGATGACCGCGCCGCGGTTCTCGACGACGGTTGTCGTAAGATTGAAGACGATGTCTGGCAAACGGTCGCGCCGGTCAATGGATTTCGCCAGTCCCAATCCAGCCAGATAAAGAATGCGAATCAGGGCGAGGCCAAGAAAAACGGTAAAAGGTTCGGCCAGTCTGGCGATGAAATTGAGCGGGATGTAATACCAGGGCAGGTCGATGGTGCGAAAAGGAATGCCCCAGACGACGGACGAATAATCGAGCATCCTTTTCCCGAAATGGCCCAAGGCCAGCGACAGCGTGCCCAGGGGATCGTCTTGAATCCAGGGCCACAGGCACCAGGTGGACAGGGCGGCGACAACCATCACGCCTAGCGCAAGGGCGCTGGTTGCCAGCGGCGTTGGCAGCGAAGGGTCGGCTTGTTTGATCGACCATGTGAATTTGGGCAACACATAAGCCAGAACCAGCAGAATGGCGCCGCCCACCACATAAAGCGGCAACATCAAGCCCCCCACCCGAGAGGCCACCGACAGTCCGATCAGGAATCCGCAGGCCGCTGCCTTCAGCCATAGGCGTCGGCCATTCCCGGCAAAGACGGCGACGATGGCCAAGGTCGCCCAGGTCATGGCGACCGTGAAGGGCGCATCCACCGGCGAATTGAACATATGGCCATAATAGTTGCCGGTCAGCAAAAGCAGGCAAACCGCGACGAGGCCCACGCGCGCATTGAAAACCATGCGGCCCAGCAGAAAGGTTCCGACCAAGCCGACCAGGGAAAGCATGCCGGTGGCAAGATGGCGCATCTCGAAGGTTGGCAGCCAGTTGAACGATTGAAGCCATGCCACGATGATGTGGAACCATGGCCCATATAGATAATCGTCATACCAATCCAGCGACGACCTGTCCGCGCCGAAGGTGGCGTAATATTGCAGCGATTTGACGCCATAGACATCGAACAGAAATTCGTCGACGGAAATGCCGTAATCGCCCGCCGTCGTAGCGACGATCACGACCATCAGCGCCATCAGTGATAAAAACAGCCGGTCGAAGAGGCGTGTGTTTCCTTGCGGCAAAGCGCTCATGATTTTTTGATTGTCCCTTCCGACGCTCGACCTGCCTGCCCCAGCTTGAAACCGGCGATCAGGTCCTTGTACCAATTGGCCGAAGCCTTGGGCGTGCGTGCTTGCGTCTTGTAATCGACATGGACGATCCCGAAGCGGACTTCGTAACCCAGCACCCACTCGAAATTATCCATCAGCGACCAGACGAAATAGCCCCGCACATCCACCCCTTTGGCCACCGCGTCCGTCATGGCGGCAATGTACGAATTCAGATAATCGATGCGGTCCTGGTCTTGGATGAATTGTGCGTCTTCGGGTTCCGAGCGGGTTCCGAATCCGTTTTCAGTGACGTAGATCGGCAAGCCATAGGTGCTGGAAATGTCATGCAGCGCATCGCGAAAGACCTCGGGGGAAATCGCCCAACCGATCCCGGTCTGCCCAAGCTCGGGCGGCGCCGCGCCAAAACCGAAACGACCGACATTGTCCTCGTCCTTCACGAAACTGGGCGAATAATGGTTGAGGCCGAACCAATCCAAGGGACGATGAATCCGCGCCAGATCGCCGGGGCGCACGCACACGGCCTCCATCTCTTCGGCCAATCCGTCGGGATAGCGTCCAAGAATCTGCGGATGCGGAAAGGATCGGTTCCACATTTCGTCCATACGAAGGCTGGCCGCCCGCGAATTGTCATCATCCGTCTCGGGAAAACAGGGCTGGAACGTATGCACGCAGCCCAGTTGCGCCTGCGGCGCTTCGCTCTTGACGGCATCGACGCCTGCGCCATGCGACAAATTCACATTGTGTATCGAAGTCAGCAAAGCCTTGCGGTCGGCCTTGCCTGGCGGCATCCAGTTCCAGCCATAGCCGAACAGGGTAAAAAGCGACGGCTCGTTGAAGGTGGCGAAATGCGAAACTCGGTTTCCCAGCCGTTTCGCAACGATTGCGGCATAGTCGGCGAACCAGTTGGCGATATCGCGGTTCAGCCAACCGCCCAGATCGTCAAGTGCCTGGGGAAGATCCCAATGGTACAAGCACAAGAAGGGTTTGATCTTGGCGGCCAGCAATTGATCGACCAATCGATCATAGAAATCCAGCCCGGCTTCGTTCACCGAACCCTGCCCCTGGGGCAGAATACGCGCCCAGGACACCGAGAATCGGTAGGCAGACAGCCCCAAATCTTGCATCAAGGCGACGTCTTGGGCGCTGCGGTGATAGTGATCGCAAGCGACTTCGGCGGTATCGCCATTGGCGATCTTGCCGGGGATCGCGGCATAAGTTTCCCAAAAGCTGCGGCCTCGCCCATCTTCGTTCAGAGCGCCCTCGACCTGATAGCAGGAGGTCGAAGCGCCAAACAGAAAATTTGGCGGCAAATTGGACAGATTGGGAAAGCGGCTTTGCTTCATTTGGACTCCCCGCGGCCATAGGCTCCATCGCAGATATATCGCAGCAATGCACAACCCAACAAGACGAAACGAAAAACGGCCCCACGAGGGGGCCGTTTTCGAAGTTGGTTGCGGGGGCACGCAACCATCTCTATTTACTCTTGGAACAACTCGTGACCGTCCAGGTGCGTAAACCCATCTACTCCGCCCGGGGTCTAAAGGTTATATAACCAATATTGCTTTGTTATTTTGCAAATCGAAGCGTATAAATCATCGTCGCTTGGTTCAAATCATTCCCTAGCGCGGGGATACTGCAACTCGCAAACCAAGCTGCTAGCGTTTAACGCGAATAGAACATCCTCAAATTCGGGGATACGAAGACCAGAATCTGATTGGCAATGCCATCAAATTTCACAAAACATCCCCCAGTGGGATACCAGCGCAGCGCCGCCTTCGGGCGGCTTTTTGTTTCGTGCCGCGCCTATGCCGAAGCTTTGAATCACGACACATATTTCTTGATTAATATATAGGCCAACTACGACAAACCCCGCACCCCAGCACGTCATTCCATAGCGGACCATTTTTTCATTCTGGCGTCCCAGAATTTAATGCCAGAACCTTGCCGTAGCCGCCAATTCATTGGCGACATTCGGCTGCCATCATATTGGTCTTTGGTCACGTCGTCGGTTTTAATGACGTAATTTATTTCTCGTCGCCAATCGCCTTTTGTTGACGACACCGGCATTGTTTTGGAAACGCCCGGAGAATTAACCGGGTGGATTGATTTCGGCGTAACCAAAAGTAAATGGACATGCGGAAATCCCTTTTGGTTTGGCTCGTTGACGGCCACGCAGAATCTGACGCCCTTTTGCTGTTTCATAAAATTCGTCGTATGCCGAACCAGTTTTCCCAGGATTTTCTTTTCAGTGTCTTGCGAGCAATCGATTTGCGGATACGTCTCCGTCAGAACGACGTGGTGCATATGATCGTCTCTTGGATTTGCCGCAGCCATCAATCGTTTTTCGACATCAATCCGCTGCCGGATTTTTACTTTGTTGACGTGGAATGAAATTCCTCGTTTTTCGATTTCTGCTAATCGTGCGGCAGCAAACAGCCGGGCATCTACGTCCGTTGCGTAATGTCGAACCCCATCCAAATCCACGACCAGCCGCTGGCGATAGAGAAAAAACGCCCATTTTGTTGCACGTTCGTGATTCAGGATCGGGTTTGAGAGCGTTCGAGACTGTGGCATCCGGCAAAGCCGCTTTATTCGCTTTGCCAGCGGCGTCGAAGAGCCGAATGCGTCGAGGCCTTTTGATCGCGAAATATCGACAGCCAGTCGGAAAGCCTCAGCTTTCATTTTCTCGAACATTGGTTTTCCGGAACCTGGAATTTTGCTTCCCCACGGGGGTAACAGATCGGCCAGGATCATTTCATCAATAATTCGCCTCTCTGCTTGAATCTCAAGATATGTCCAAAATTTTTCTTTGTCGATTTTATAGGGCCTGCTTGCCGGTTCTTTCAAATCGGCCAACGCTTTCTTGATAAAATATCGGGCGATGTTTTTTGAAACGCCAATTTCGCGTGAAACGTCGGAAGTGGTCAAAAATTCCGCCACGGTTACAATCCCAATTCGCTATGCGAACCCAAGCGGACCAATTCCAACGTTTGATCGTCGGGCTTTCGATAAATCAAAACCAAGTCCGGGTGAATATGGCAGTCGCGGCAGTCTTTCCATTCCCCGATTAGGGCGTGATCGCGAAATTGTGCCGGTGGCGGCACATCCGAAACAAGAAGACCGACAATTTCCAAAAGATCGCTGTCCAGCGTTTTCCGGTGGCGGCCTTTTTGTTCGCGCTTGTAGTCGCGCTTGAAAATTCCTGTCCGCCTAATCGTCCGCATTCAGGTCGGCCATCAGTTCTTCAAGACTTCCGACCGGAACCGTCTCGCCACGACGAGCCGCCTTGATGGCCTCGATGGTCTTGGCGTTGGGAATCAGAGGGTCGAAGGGCAAGGCCTTATCACGTGCGATCCTCGTCATCATCAGGCGGAAGGCGTCGGACACTGTCAGGCCCATGGCGGCCAGCACGGCCCCGGCCTCTTCCTTGATGTGTTCGTCGATCCGGGCGCGGACAACGGCATTGGCGGTCATGGCTTTCGCCTCCTTCATTCTCTGGGCTACAATGTAGCACAGGTAGGGCGCGCTTCCAAACGCTTTGCTAGCCCACCGCTAAATTAAGGGGCAACAAACAATTTCTATTGCTGCTAACCACCAGCAAAACAACACAAATATAATTTGCTATTGTTGAATTGGCACGCCCTTTACCCAGATAAGGAATGTATCCCGTTCCCATAAATGGGGAATGTTATCGACCACTTCTTCGACTTTCAGGGCTTGGTCCTCGTTTAAAGCGCCAATGATGTTGCCCTTGACATAAATGCCTTTATTTCTGCGTGGTGGGGCATCGCGTCTTGCAGTGTTAAGTCTTGCTGTTAGAACATCCCCATTTTTAGGAATCGTTTTAAAATTAAGAAGCTGCGGATACAGCGTGCCTGTTTTGCGATTGAATTTACCAGCATATGACCACGCCGGCTCATTTACATTTATTATTGAACCGGCGTTGGCGAATTTATTTTTTATACTGTCATCTTCAATATCATCAATCTTATTCCGCTCTTTATTAAATCGGTTAACTGCATCAGTTGCTGCTGCTTCTACCCATTCCTTCAAATCGCTCCTTGCGTGTTGCTTCTCTTCTTCAAATGAACGTTTTATTTCATTGGCGGTTTTCTCAATTTCCTGTTTATAGGAATCTGCTACCCTCTCAAATATTCTCGGTATTCCAACGAAGCCCAATAACAAACCTATTCCAGCGCAGCTTGCCGCAAAAATTGTTGCAATATTTCTTACAAAGTCCGAAGAAAGCCATTTATAAAGTCTGTGCTCAGTGATTGACGTTTTTCTAGGCGGCGGTCGTTCAGATTCCCCATTCGCCTGCTCGGGCTGATCTGGCTTTAATGTTTCTTCGCTCATATCACCCCCCAATCCCCGTTCGACCCATTTCTCAGCCCGGCAGAGGCGACGGCATGCCGGACGATTGAAATTCAAAATTCAAGACCCGACCCCAATCTTCTTACGTCCTCTTTACGGGACGACGGTGATGCTGATGCTTACGCTGGCGCTTCCTTGGCTATTCGTAGCAGTAATCGTTCGGTTGTACGTATCACCAACCTGGCCAAGAGGGATAGTTCCAGAAAAGCGACCCGTTGTTGAATCAAATGACAGGTTTGCTATAGCAGAACTGTTTGAGTAAGTTAAATTTTCACCTGAGAAATACTCTGAAGTGTCTAAAGTGAAGACTACAGTTGCCTGAGCGTTTGTTGCCTGCGTCCCTGATACCTTTGCACTTGGTGCACAAATTGCTTTGCCACATGATTTTGCCAACTCAGAATTCTTGCTATCCCGCACTTCCTTTGCTAGTTCTTGCGAGCGCTTGAGCGATTCCTGAATCGCGCGGGGCTGTTCGGCCACACCTGCTGCCGAGAGGCGCATGCCCGCCTTGGCGGCGGCTGGTGACGTGGGCTTGGCTGTTTCGGCCCCCGTGGGTGGCAGGAAGCCTAGGCGGCCCAAAGCGCCCTCGGTTTCGCGCATGCTATCTTCCGACGACGGCATGGGCTGGGATGCTAAATTCAAAGGCCCGTTTCCGTTGGCGACACTTAACGTGCTGGCCCGCTGCTTTTGATCCTCGGTCCACAGATCGGAAACCCGCCATGAAGCTAGCAAGGTTTGTTCCTTGTGGCTGGTCTGGCGATAGCTGAGGGATAACGGCCCCACTTCGGCCGCCGCCGTGCCGCCAACCACGCCACGCGTATCAACATCACCGCCCATGCCGACCAGCCAGCGCAGCGAATGGCCAAAATAATCGCCGCCCAAAAATGCCACACCCAGCCCGCCATTGCCCACGGCTTTCCACTGGGTCGTGTTATCGACATGGTTGTAATGGGCGATGTTAACGCCGGTTCCCACCGACACCGGCAGATAGGCACCCAGGATGCTGGGGGTGACGGCACGCAGGCTTAGATCACTCGCATTGGTGCGCGGGCTTCCCTGAAAGCCCGAACGTTCCATCGGGCTAAAGCCATAGGTGGCCGTTCCCGACAGCGATGAAACATTGTCCATCAAGGTTTGCAACGGGGCGGCCAACGAAGGCGGCAAGGATTCGCTCACACCCTGGCGGCCAGGGTTGCGCTTGAACCAATTGAGATACGTGGTGTAGGTGCGAACCTGCCGATCATCGAGCAAATAATATTCGGTCGCCTGCGAAACATGCTCACCCAGCGTAAAGCTGGACCAGGGGTCAAGTTCCGGCACCACGAATTGGAATTGGCCATAGCCTTCCTGGGCGCGATGATTGGTCAGGAACCCGGCGCCGATGGCGTAATGCTTTTCTTCATCCAGCACCGCGCCCAGCGTGAAGCCGCCGCGCGTTTTGTATTTGTTGTCCCATTTCATCCGCATGGAAAAATCGGACAGTTCGAAACCCAGCGTGGCGTTCTGGCCCCATTCGCTGCCCGTTTGATCGGGCAAGGATGGATTTAGCGAAGCCCGGAATGGACCGGCCGCGTAATTCAGGCCAGATGGCGATGGCTGCGAAGTTCGAAGAACGGTATCGGTAAAGGACGAGGAACGGGAAGCAGAATTATACCCCCCCCCGCTGTAGTTTGCGGGGTGTTCGTCGGCATGGGCGATTGCGCCGATGGACAAACCAGCCGCAGCCAAGAAAGCCGCATGCACGGTCTTTCGACCGGCGCGGCTATGGCTGGCGGGTTGCTGATTTTTGCGGCGAAACATCGGCCCCTTAAATTCCCCTGACAGCGCGCCGACGAAGACCCCGGCACGTTAGGGTGGAAGATACCTACGTCAATCGAGCCGGTCCAGCAATATTCTGTATTTTTGCGTTTATTGGGCTACGGCCAGTCCGGCCATAGGCCCCGTGGAAAAATCATTTCCAGATGGCCGTAGCCGTGGCGCAGGGGCGGCCAGAACCCCTGTTTGCGACTTATCTGTCAGGCGGGCCAGGGATTTTTGAAAATGACGTTGGGCGGCCTCCCGCACCGCAGCAGACTCGAATTTGAGAAGGTTTTCCAGCCTATCTCTGATTTCCTGGTGCCGCTCGGGGCTTTTAAAGGCCAGCCGGGCCAAACTGGCGATGTAGGACTCGGCCAATCGGAGCTTCATCCTCAAGTCGATACCCTTTTGGCTTTCGCGCCAGCGCGAAAGAAGAACCTGCCGCGCTGCTTTCAGCCTCGCTTCTTTTTCTTCGATTGCAGCAAGCCTTTCTTTCATGCTTCTGTGATGTTTCTTTTCATTTTCCATAATACACCCAAGACAATGTTTATTGCTAAAGCTATAATATGGCACTTGAAATTATTATGCAAGCATAGTATAAATATGCATAAGGGCGCACACTAAGCAATTACTTCGTCTTTGCTTCACATTTACTGCGTACATGGTGAGAACGTGGCGATTTTTCATTTGAAAATGTCCCCAGTCAAAAGGTCCAAGGGCCAATCCGCCGTGGCGTCGGGTGCTTATATTTGCGGCCTGAAAGTCTGTGACCAGAGGACCGGCCAGACACACGATTACACGCGGCGCTCCGGCGTGATTGCCATTTCCGAACGGCCTGTCGGCTGGAAAGGTTCGGTAGATGAATTTCTGCGCGCCATGGAAATGAGGGAGGGCAGAAAAAACAGCATCCCCGGGAGGTCGGTCGTTTTGGCCCTGCCCTTTCCAACTACCAATAAAAAGACAGGTTAATCTCGTGAACGACTTCGCCCTCTATCTTCAGAAAAGGCACGGCTTGGCCGTGATTTTTGCTCTCCATGCCCCTGACCAGCATGGAAGTCAGAAAAATTATCACGCCCACCTTCTGCTGTCGTCGCGGCGCGTCGTGGATGGCATCCGCCTTGGCGAAAAGGCCAGAGAGCTTGATGTCCGGCAGACTGGCCGTATTCACCTGGAAGATTGGCGGAAGGAATGGGCGCGGCTGGTCAATGAAGCCCTGGCGAATGCAGGGATCGCCGAGCGCATCGATCACCGTTCGCTCGCTCGCCGTGGGATTTTGCGGACACCCAAACGGCACCTCGGCCCAGCGGCTTCAGCGATGGAGCGGCGCGGCAAAAGAACGTTTTTGGGAGATCTGAATCGGGAGATTGGAAAGATTGCCCAACAGATGAGGATCGGCGTTTATGCCCCCGCGCCGATTCGTCACGCGAGCAGGGGGGTAGCCAATTTCGTTCAACGTGCCGTGGAGGGCAAAATCTAATGGAGTATTCATCATCTGAAACCCAACGGGAAATCATCGAGCGCATTGCATGCGCGCGGTGTGGCGACTGTCTTTTCTTCCGCGGAGTCACGGATGAATATGGACGGTGCTGTAATCAACCACCCACGTCCGGTGGCTCAATCATGTCGCGGATCGGCGAAACCGATAATCTCTGGAAACTGGTCAATGTTCCCACCGTGACTCCGAATCATTTTTGCGGGTCGTTCCAGCGGAATGAATCGCAGAAATCGGCAGACAACACCCTGACCGACAGGCTGGAGTTGGCGATGCGCAAGCGGGAAATTCGTAACTTGAATTGATCTTTGGTGAACCGTCTGAATTTCTTCACCACTGTTTCAGTTTCCAGACTTCATCTTGGCGGGATTTAATTTTCGGGTCGATAATCCCGCCAAGTTGAATTTCCAGTTAAATTCGTTTATTCTTCCTTATCTTATTTTGGAACCAATCATGGGCGCGATCCCTTTTTCCAAACCTCAGATTCTAGAATCCGACGCTTCACCCACTGATGGCGTGCCTCCAGCTTTGATGGCGAGCGATGTGCTAGCGATGCTGGCAAAGTTACTCGCCCGTGCTGCAGCAGACGAACACTTAAGATCGAAGGGGTTCATTCCTGGTCGCCTTCTTCTTGCCGTTTTCTTGATGTTTGCTTTGATTTGGCTGGCGATGTTTTTCTTGAGGTAGTTTATGTCTGGATACGCTGCAAGCTATGGCCGTTTTTCGTCGGATTTGCAAAATCCGACATCGGTCGCCGACCAGCACCGACAGAACGATATTTTCGCTACAAAGCAAGGATGGAAAATTTTCCGCCATTATGGCGATGAGGCGGTGTCGGGATTTTCTTTAATCCGACCGGGGATTCAAGCACTATTGGCTGATGCCAAAAACGGTCATTTCCAGTTCGTTATTGCCGAGGGACTGGAACGTATTTCACGGGATTTGTCCGATACGGCCCGTGTCTTCAAAGAGCTTAGCTTTCTCGGCATCAAGATTTTTACCCTTGCGGACGGCGAGGTCAATGACCTGCACGTCGGCCTCAAGGGTACGATGAACTCCCTTTTTCTGCGCGATCTGTCCATGAAAACTAAGCGCGGACTGCGCGGACGCATCGAGCAGGGAATGGCGGCAGGCGGTGTGAGTTTTGGATATGAAGTCGTCCGCGAAATCGACTCGTCTGGAAAAGTTCTATGCGGAAAGCGCCGTATCAATGAACAAGAAGCCGATACCGTTCGCCGAATTTTCCGCAATTACGCGACGGGGAAATCCCCACGGGGAATAGCGGCTGAACTGAATGCCGAGGGCATTTCTGGCCCTAGGGGCGGTTCCTGGTCACCCTCAACGATCAACGGCAATAAAAAGCGCGGCATCGGCATTTTGAATAATGAGCTTTATATCGGATTTCTCGTGTGGAACCGACAGTGTTTTCCGAAAGACCCGACGACGGGGAAGAGAGCAGCTAGACCAAACCCACATGAAGCGCTGATCGTCAAAGAAGTGCCCGATCTGCGGATTGTCGATTCCGATCTGTGGGATCGCGTCAAGACCCGTCAGGCAATTGTTTCACGCGATACTAGGCCAGATGCACAGCCAGGAGGGCTCAAACCCGCCTGGGAAAGCCGAAGGCCGCGTTTTTTACTTTCCGGCCTGATGCGTTGCGGAACTTGCGGCCATAGTTTCATTAAAGTCAGCTCCCATAAATTCGGATGCGCTGCGGCGAGGGATCGCGGATCGGCTGTTTGTCAGAACCTATTGACCGTCCGTTACGAAGAAATTGAAAGGCTTTTTCTTGAGTCTATTAAGACGAACCTAATGGCCCCCAGTCTTTTTAAGGTTTTTTGTCAAGAATTTCTTGCCGAATCAAACAGATTACGTGTGGAAGAACGGGCGGCGATTACAACCAAGCAAATCGAAATTGACCGCATCAATCGTGACTTGAAACGCCTTCTGGAAACCATTCTTGGTTCCGACGTTTCGCCCGTCACCATAGTCGATTCCATGAAAGCAATGGAACGCAGAAAGGCGTTTCTGGTAACGGAAATTGCCGAAGCGGAGAAGCCGGAGAAACTGCCGCTTCATCCGAACATGGCAGAAATGTACCGTCGTAGGGTTGATGCCTTGCAAGTGGCCCTGGCCGATCCCAAGACGAAAGACGAGGCTTTCGATCTTATCCGATCCCTGGTCAAGAAAATCACCCTGACACCAGATGGCGACGAGCTTCGCATTGAAATCGAAGGAGAGTTGGCTGGGATTATGGCCATTTGCGCGGAAGGAAAGCAAAATCCCGACCCCCTTTCGGGAGCCGGGATTGCCGGTAAACTAAAGATGGTTGCGGGGGCACGATTTGAACGTGCGACCTTCAGGTTATGAGCCTGACGAGCTACCGGGCTGCTCCACCCCGCGTCAACTGGTGTAAGAGATGCGCCATTTTGGCCGGTAGAAATTATGTGGCTTCTAAAGCCAAAGGAAGATCCGTGAAGAGTGCTGAAGTTCCGTTCCCTTGGAAGACCTGGCGACGACCTACTCTCCCATGCCTTAAGACATAGTACCATCGGCGCTGAGGGTTTTCACGGCCGAGTTCGGGATGGGATCGGGTGTGGACCCCTCGCTAAGATCACCAGGTCGTCCAAGAGAACAGTTCTTCAGCAGTAATGTGACTTCGGGTCGTGTCTATGCAAGAGAGAGTTGCGTCTCGCATTTGGTGCTTGTCTCTGCGCAAGGCAAATCAAGCCAATCGAGTGATTAGTAGGGCTTAGCTGCGCACGTTGCCGTGCTTCCACATGCCCCCTATCAACGTGGTGGTCTACCACGTCTCTCAAGGGAAACCTCGTTTCGAGGGGAGCTTCCCGCTTAGATGCTTTCAGCGGTTATCTCGTCCGAACATAGCTACCCGGCGCTGCGCCTGGCGGCACAACCGGTACACCAGAGGTTCGTCCATCCCGGTCCTCTCGTACTAGGGACAGGTCCTCTCAAGTTTCCGACACCCACAGCAGATAGGGACCGAACTGTCTCACGACGTTCTAAACCCAGCTCACGTACCACTTTAATCGGCGAACAGCCGAACCCTTGGGACCTGCTCCAGCCCCAGGATGTGATGAGCCGACATCGAGGTGCCAAACCGCCGCGTCGATGTGGACTCTTGGCGGCGATCAGCCTGTTATCCCTAGAGTACCTTTTATCCGTTGAGCGATGGCCCTTCCACGTGGAAACCACCGGATCACTATGGCCGACTTTCGTCTCTGTTCGACTTGTCAGTCTCACAGTCAGGCGGGCTTATGCCATTGCACTCAGCAGCCGATGTCCGACCGGCTTGAGCCCACCATCGCGCGCCTCCGTTACTCTTTGGGAGGCGACCGCCCCAGTCAAACTACCCACCATGCAGGGTCCCGGACCCGGATAACGGGCCTCGGTTAGACGCCAGGAAACAGAAGGGTGGTATTTCAAGGTTGCCTCCACCCGAGCTAGCGCCCGAGCTTCAATGGCTCCCACCTATCCTACACATCCATTCCCTAGCGCCACTGCAAAGTTGTAGTAAAGGTTCATAGGGTCTTTCCGTCTAACTGCGGGTACTCCGCATCTTCACGGAGAATTCAATTTCGCTGAGTCGATGTTGGAGACAGTGGGGAAGTCGTTACGCCATTCGTGCAGGTCGGAACTTACCCGACAAGGAATTTCGCTACCTTAGGACCGTTATAGTTACGGCCGCCGTTTACCGGGGCTTCAATTCGGTGCTTGCACACCTCCTTTTAACCTTCCGGCACCGGGCAGGCGTCAGACCCTATACGTCGCCTTGCGGCTTCGCAGAGCCCTGTGTTTTTAGTAAACAGTCGCCACCCCCTGGTCTGTGCCACCCCCTCTCGGTTGCCCGAAAAGGGGTACCCCTTCTTCCGAAGTTACGGGGTCAATTTGCCTAGTTCCTTCAACATCGTTCTCTCAAGCGCCTTGGTATGCTCTACCAGTCCACCTGTGTCGGTTTCGGGTACGGACTATATGCCGAGGCTATTTCCTGGATCCCTTATGCGGCCCGATCAATCCAATAAGATCGAACAACAGTTTAGGATCGTCACCTTCGGCAGGCTGGGGAATATTAACCCCATTCCCATCGATTACGCCTTTCGGCCTCACCTTAGGGACCGGCTCACCCTGCGTGGATTAACCTTGCGCAGGAACCCTTGGACTTTCGGCGACAGTGTTTCTCGCACTGTTTGTCGCTACTCATGTCAGCATTCGCACTTCCGATACCTCCAGCATACCTCGCGGCACACCTTCAACGGCCTACGGAACGCTCCGCTACCGCGCAACTTGCGTTGCACCCGCAGCTTCGGTACGTGGTTTGAGCCCCGATACATTTTCGGCGCAGGACTGCTATTAGACCAGTGAGCTATTACGCTTTCTTTAAAGGATGGCTGCTTCTAAGCCAACCTCCTGGTTGTTATGGCCTTCCCACATCCTTTCACACTTAACCACGATTTGGGGACCTTAGCTGGCGGTCTGGGTTCTTTCCCTTTTGACGACGGACCTTAGCACCCGCCGTCTGTCTCCCGGATAT
>JADGAX010000004.1:90000-273199 GCA_015231795.1 Alphaproteobacteria bacterium
TCATAGAGGCGTCCGCCCCTGGCAATCGAGGACGCATCTTCGGCCGCAGAGGCCGTGGTGCTGGTCAGGGCCACGGCCCCGGCAACCAACATCCCCATAAATTTCCAAGAAAAGCGCATGCAAACCTCCCATAATTTCCATAAGGAATAGAAGGCTATTATTGCGCAGCAACATTACCTCAGCCTGACGGCAGGGCCGTTCCACTTAAATCGATGGTAAATACCGCCCCCCCGCCTTCGCGGTCGTTCACCGAAAGCGTTCCGCCATGCAGGCCCACGGCTTCGGTGGCGATGCTAAGGCCCAGTCCGGCGCCGCCGCCCTTGGTGCTGTTGCCCCGCCTGAAGGGCAGAAAGACGTCGTCTTTCATCCCGGACGGAATGCCGGGGCCATGATCGAGAACGCGGATGATGCCGGGCGCTTGCAGCTCGACATCGACGGTTTCGCCTTCGGGGGAATGGCGAATGGCGTTTTCGATCAGATTGCGGATCGCATCGCCCAGCAAGATGTCGTTGCCCGATTCCAGCTTCCAGCGCCCCTCTGCCGAGAAGGCCAGATCGCATTTCTTCTCGAGCGCCAGGGGATAAAGGTCGGCCACTTGCTGCTGGCAGACGGCGTTCAAGTCAACCGGCATGTCCATGGGAATCTGGCGCATGTCCAGCCGGGCGATGGACAGAAGCTGATCGACGATCCTGGCCATGCGGTCGACGTCCGCCGCCAGTTTGGGCGATGTGCTGCAGTCGCGCCCCGAACAGCGGGCCTTCAGCACCGCCAAAGGCGTTCGCAATTCGTGCGCGGCGTTGGCGGTGAAGCGCTTTTGGCTGTCGAACCCCTCGGCAATTCGGTCAAGCCCGGCATTCACCGCCTTGATCAGGGGAAGAATTTCTTGCGGCACGCCCTTGGTGGACAGTCGCTCACCTAGATGCGCGGCGTCAAAGCCTGCGGCATGGTGCGACAGGGCCTGAAGCGGGGCTAGACTCGTCCTGACGATCCAGACGATAAGCAGCAAATTGACAACCAGCAAAGGAACAGTCAGGGGAATGACGTCGGTCACGATCTCGTGCGTCAGCCAGTTGCTGAAGGCCTCGCGCCCGCTTTCGATTTCCAGATCATGATCAAGATAGCCGCGCCACAGAAAATAGGGGGTGTTGATTCCAAGAACGATCAGATTGGCGACGGCAATGCCGCCGATCAGCCGCTTGCCCAGCGAGAAGGAGAACGAATCGCTCATGCTGACTTGTCTTCGGACAGCATATAGCCGACGCCGCGCACCGTATGGATGGCGACGCTGGCGTGCTGATCGGCCAGAATCTTGCGCAAACGCGAGATATTGGCCTCCAGCGCATTCGAGTCGATGAGATCGTCGATGCCGTACAGATTGTCCTCGATGTGCTGGCGCGACACGACGCGGCCAGTCGAACGCATCAGGGTTTCCAAAAGCATCAATTGGCGGCGCGCCAGGGTAACCGGCCTGCCTTCTACCTCGGCCGATCCCCTGACCGTATCCAAAGTAACATTGCCCGCCGTCTGCACGCCCCCCAACGCCTGGCCGGAACGGCGCAAAAGCGCCTTAAGCCTGGCCGTCAGCTCTCCCAGGTCGTAAGGTTTGACCAGGTAATCGTCCATGCCCAGATCCAGGCCGTGGATGCGATCGGTGATCTGGTCTCGGGCCGTGGCGGCCAAAACGGGCGTGGCGTCGCCCTTGGCGCGCAGCAGACGCAAAAGCTCGATGCCGTCGCCGTCGGGCAAACCGCGATCCAAAACGATGGCGTCATAGCGATTGGCCGCCAGCAGGGACATGCCCTCGTCAAGGCCGCCCGCCAGATCGACGGCAAAGGGAACGCGCGACAGATGGTCGCGGACCAGTTCCGCCAAATGGGGTTCATCCTCGACGACCAGGATACGCATAAGTCGATATTATACGGGAACGACGCCCTGCATCAATCCCTTGGGCAAATCCGCCAGCAGGGAGGCCACGGACAGTCCCGAAATCGGATGGCGCCACTGGGGGGCGACGTCTTGCAAGGGCAGCAGAACGAAGGCGCGTTCGTGAATCCTGGGATGGGGAAGCAGCGGCGAAACGCCGCTGACCTGTCCATCGCAATCCAGAAGATCGAGGTCGAGTGGGCGGGGGGCGTTGGCGATGGCGATGTCGCGTCGGCGACCGAACCTGGCCTCTGTCTCGTGCAGGCGCGCCAGCAGCGCCGCGGGCAAAAGCGCCGTTTCAAGCGCCGCTACCGCATTTCGGAATTCTGGCTCGGAAGGATCTGGCCAGGCCGGGCTGCGATATATCCGCGACCAAAGGGTCAGCCGGATGTCGCCCTGCTCCTCAAGCGCCGCCGCCGCCGCCCGAAAGGTGGCTTCGGGCGGGCCGACCATGCTGGACAGATTAGCCCCCAGCGCGATCAGGATCACATCAAGCGGACCTGAACATAAGACCCCGGCGCGTCTTCAAGCGGCTTGACCTTGCCGCCGCCGGGCTTTCGCGCCTTGACCTTCTTAGGCGACAGCTTGGACAGCCAGGCGTGCCAATCGGTCCACCAAGATCCCTCGTGCGAGACGGCGCCCTTCAACCAAGCATCTGGCGTTTCGGCCTTCTTCGCATTGATCCAGTGATTGTACTTGTTGGCCGCCGGGGGGTTGACCACGCCCGCGATGTGGCCCGAGGCCGCCAACACGAAACGCACCGGCCCGGAATAAGCCTTGGTCCCGGCAAAGGCGCTTTTCCAAGGGGCGATATGATCCTCTCGGGTGGCCAGGATGTAGATCGGCTGTTCGATCTTTTTCAGATCGATCGGCACCTTGTCAATCACGATGCCGCCCGGCTCGATCAGCTTGTTCTTCTGGTACATGTTGCGCAGATAGAAGCTGTGCATGGCGGCGGGCATGCGGGTCGAATCAGAATTCCAGTACAGAAGATCGAAGGGGAAGGGTTCCTTGCCCATCAGGTAATTGTTGATTACGAAGGACCAGATCAGGTCGTTGGCGCGCAGCATGTTGAAGGTGGTGGCCATCTCGTGGCCCTCCAGGAAGCCGCGCTTGTTCATGCGCTCTTCCAGGCTGGCGATCTGCTCTTCGTCGATGAAGACCTCAAGCTCGCCCGATTCCTCAAAATCGACCATGGTGGTGAAGAAGGTGGCCGAGGCGATCCGCTTGTCCTTCTTGGCCGCCATATAGGCCAGGGTGGTCGCCAGCAAGGTTCCGCCCAGGCAATAGCCGATGGCGTTGATCTCTTTCTCGCCGGTAATCTTCAAGATGGCGTCGAGCGCCGCCAGCGGCCCTTCCTTCATGTAGTCCGAAAAACCCTTGGCGGCTAAGCTTTCGTCGGGATTGACCCACGAGAGCATGAAAACGGTATGGCCTTGGTCCACCGCCCATTTCACGAATGAATTCTTGGGCTTAAGGTCGAGGATATAATATTTGTTGATCCAAGGCGGAATGATCATCAAGGGACGCGCCAGAACGTCCTTGGTAGTGGGATCGTACTGGATCAATTGGATCAAATCGTTCTGATAGACCACCTTGCCCGGCGTGGCCGCGATGTTCTGGCCGATCTTGAAGGCGTCCAGGTCGGTCATGCGGATCGACAGCGTGCCTTTGCCGCGCTCGAGGTCGGACAGCAGATTGTCCAGCCCCTTGACCAGATTCTCGCCGCCAGTCTCGGCGGTCAGGCGCAGAACTTCGGGATTGGTCATCGCGAAATTGGTGGGGGCCATGGCGTCGACGAACTGGCGGGTATAGAAATCGACCTTGCGGGCCGTTTTCTCGTCCAGCCCCTCGACCGACCCAACCACCGATTGAACCCAACGGGCGGTCAGCAGGTAGGATTGCTTGATGTAGTCGAAAACCTCGTTGCTCTGCCAGGCTTCGTCCTTGAAGCGCCGGTCGGCGGGTTCCGGCGCCACGATGGGGTCGGCCTCCTCGCCCAGCATGCGCCTGGCCGTGTTCTGCCACAACCGCATGTAATCGTTCCATAAATTCATCTGGGCTTCGACCAGACGGGCCGGATTGGCGGCCAATTGGCCCATCATTTCGGCAAAGGCCCGCCCGATATTCAAGGGATCGGCCATGCCCATGCTGGGGCTTTCGGCCTGTCTGGACACAAAATCGGCCATCAGACGCTGGCTTCTCTCGGCGATGCTGGCCACCGCTTGCGACAATTCCTTGGGATCTGGCAGTTTCAAGTCGGGTTGCGGTTGCTCGGACATTGCTCTCCCCTTATGATCCGGTGCGCTGGCCCGCCCCTTTCCGGGCGCTGGGCTTTCGTTGTTAGTGTCTATATACTCCTATTTCCCTTGTGGCCGAAAGCCTGTCTGGATTATTTCCAGCCTCTTAAAAGCCGCTCATCGCTGTAAGGAGCCCGAAGGCGCCATGACGTTCGAGACCCGACCGGGGATTTTTGCCCTGAAAGCCCAAGCCCAGCGCAAATCCGGCCCCTTGGCCGCCACGCTGCTGGCCTCGACTCTCCTGGCCGCCTGCTCATCGGTGCCCGACGCCGTCAACCCCATCGAATGGTATAAGGGGACCCGCGATTACATCGCAGGAGGGGACGAAACCAAGGCCAATGACAAGGCTCCGGCCGCCAACACGGCGGCCCGCAAGGAAGAGGCGGGCGAGTTCCCCAGCCTGTCCAGCGTGCCGGAACGCCCGGCGGTAACGCCTGAAAATCAACGCGCCCTGGCCGCCAAGGGTCTGGCCGCCGATTCGGAACGAGCCAAATATTCCGACGAGGAAATCAGGCGCGACACGGGTGCGGCCGCGGCAAGGCCCGCTGGCGTCTCGGCCCCGGTCACGACGGCTCCCGTCATGCCATCCGGCGGTCAGGCGGCCATGCCAGCCCGCCAGCCCGTCGCCGCCGCCCAACCCGCCGGCCAACCGCTGAGCGCGCAAGAAATGTTCCAGCGACGCATCGCCGAACAGAATTCGCCCAAGCTGACGCCCGAAATGATGATGCAGGGCTTTTTCACCGGTCCCGGCCAGGCGCCCTCGGCGGCGCCCTCCCCCGCGTCGATGGCGCCCACGGGTTCGATTCCCAAGTCGCAGATGTTGGGATCGTCGGCCATCGCCACCCTTCCTTTCGAATCGGGTTCGGCCGAGTTGAGCGCCCAGGCGCAATCGCAACTGCGCCAGCTGGCCCAATCAGCCGTGGCGCAGAACAAGCGCATTCGCATCGCCGGACATTCCGCCAACCGCATGACCGATACGGCGGGTGGCATGGGCGACATTTCCTCGGCCCGCGCCAACGCGGTCGCCCGAGCTATCATCGGCCTCGGCGTGCCGCCCGGCGCGGTGACGGTGATGGCGCTGGCCGACACCCAACCCGTGTCCAACGTCGAGGCCGCGAACCGGCGAGTCGAAATCTTCTTCGAATAACTCCGACATCAAGGCAGTCTCACATGGACCAGGAATTCCATCGCATCAAGCGGTTGCCCCCCTACGTCTTCGCGGAAGTCAACGCCATGAAGGCCAAGGCCCGCGCGGCGGGCGATGACATCATCGATTTCGGCATGGGCAATCCCGACCAGCCGACGCCCAAGCACATCGTGGACAAGCTGAAGGAAGCCGCCGACAATCCCAAGGCGCACCGCTACAGCATGTCCAAGGGCATCCCAGGCCTGCGCAAGGCCCTGTCCTCCTACTACGCCAGACGGTTCGGCGTCGATCTCGACCCGGAAAGCGAAGTCGTCGTCACCTTGGGGTCCAAGGAAGGCTTGGCCAATCTGGCCTCGGCCATCACCAGCCCGGGCGACGTGGTGCTGGTGCCCAATCCCAGCTATCCCATCCATCCTTTCGGCTTCATCATCGCGGGCGGCACCTGCCGCTACATTCCGGTGGCGCCGGGGCCTGAATTGCTGAAAGCCATCGAGCGCGGCGTGCATCACAGCGTGCCCAAACCGGTGGCCATCGTGCTGAATTATCCGTCGAATCCCACGGCCTACATCGCCGACCTCGATTTCTATGCCCAGGTGGTGGATTTCTGCCGCCATCACGGCATCTACATCCTGTCGGACCTGGCCTATTCGGAAATCTATTTCGACATCACCCCGCCGCCGTCGATTCTGCAGGTGCCGGGTGCCCGCGAAATTGCCGTCGAGTTCACCTCGATGAGCAAGACCTACAACATGCCGGGCTGGCGCATCGGTTTCGCCGCGGGCAACAAGCGGCTGATCTCGGCCTTGACCCGCATCAAGTCGTATCTGGACTACGGCGCCTTCACCCCCATCCAGGTGGCGGCGGCGGCGGCCTTGAACGGCCCGCAGGACTGCGTCGATGAAATCCGCCTGATGTACAAGCAACGGCGCGACGTGCTGATCGAAGGCTTGCAGCAGGCCGGCTGGGACATTCCCAATCCTCCCGCCACCATGTTCGCCTGGGCGCCCATTCCGCCCGCCTTCGCGCATTTGGGTTCCCTGGAATTCTCGAAGATCCTGATGCAGGAGGCCAAGGTGGCGGTGGCGCCCGGCATCGGCTTTGGCGAGCATGGCGATACGCATGTGCGCATCGGTCTGGTCGAGAACGTCCACCGCACGCGCCAAGCCGTGCGCA
This sequence comes from Alphaproteobacteria bacterium, assembly GCA_015231795.1. Taxonomy (NCBI): domain Bacteria; kingdom Pseudomonadati; phylum Pseudomonadota; class Alphaproteobacteria; species Alphaproteobacteria bacterium. The sequence goes on from JADGAX010000004.1 coordinate 96,544, forward strand.
ACATCAAGACCTTCCTGTCCAGCTACGACAAGGTTCTGGAAGACGCGGAAAAGAAGCGGGTTGCGGGATGAATGTCGAACCTTTGAAAATCGCGCTGGCGGGCCTGGGAACGGTCGGCGGCGGAACGGCCAGCCTGTTGCACGAACAGGCTGGATTGTTGGAAGCCAGGGCGGGCCGCCCCTTGCGGCTGGTGGCCGTTTCGGCGCTTGAACGCCCGGCGGGCCTTGATCTGGGCGCTGCCGCCTTCTATGAAGACGCCCGCAAGATGGTGGCCGAGGCCGATTACGACGTGCTGGTCGAATTGATCGGCGGTGCTTCGGGCATCGCCCTTGAGATCGTCAAGGGCGCTTTGGCCAAGGGCAAGCATGTCGTCACCGCCAACAAAGCGATGATCGCCCATCATGGCGTGGAACTGGCCAAGCTGGCCGACACGCTGGGCGCGTCGATCGGTTTCGAGGCGTCGGTGGGCGGCGGCATTCCCATCATCAAAAGCCTGCGCGAAGGATTGGCGGGCAACCGGGTCGTTTCGGTCAAGGGCATCTTGAACGGCACCTGCAATTACATCCTGACCACCATGCGGGCGACGGGGCGCGATTTTTCCGACGTGCTGGCCGAGGCGCAGAAGCTGGGCTATGCCGAGGCTGATCCCAGCTTCGACATCGACGGCGTGGACACCGCGCACAAGCTGGCCATTCTGGCCTCGCTGGCCTTCGCCATGCCGATCGACCTTGAAGCCGTGACCTGCGAAGGCATCCGCCACGTTTCGGCGCTGGACATCCAATATGCCGACGAGTTGGGCTATCGCATCAAGCTGCTGGGCATCGCTAGGCAATCGGACAAGGGCGTCGAAGCCAGGGTTTATCCGGCCATGGTGCCGCTGTCCTTCCCCTTGGCGCATGTCGATGGCGTGTTCAACGCCATCGTCACCGAGGGCGACTTCGTGGGCCGCACGGTGCTGGAAGGCCGCGGCGCAGGCGCTAAGCCGACCGCTTCCGCCGTGGTTGCCGATCTGGTCGATATCGCCAGGGGCCATGTCACGCCCGCCTTCGGCGTGCCGCTGTCTTTCCTGAAGCCGCAACCGGCGGCTCCTGCGGGCGATCATCTTAGCGCCTACTACATCCGCCTGATGGTCAAGGACGAACCGGGCGTCTTCGCCGACATCGCTGCGGCGCTGCGCGACGAGAACGTGTCGATGGAGCAGATCATCCAGCGCGGACGCGATCCCGGCGAAGCGGTGCCGGTGGTCATGACCCTGCACGAAACCGCCGAATCTTCCATGCAAAAGGCGCTGGCCCGCATTGCGGCCCTTCCGGCCCTGTCGGAACCGCCGCATCTGATCCGCATCGAGTCCGCTTAACCGAGGTTTCACCATGCCGATGTCCGAACCCCGTCTGCCCATGGACCGCAATCTGGCGCTGGAAGCCGTGCGGGTCACCGAGGCCGCCGCCCTGGCGGCGTCGCGCTTCATCGGACGCGGCGACGAACAGGCGGCCGACACGGCGGCCATGGAAGCCATGCGCGCCGCCCTTTCCGCCCTGTTCATCGACGGACGCGTGGTGGTGGGCGAAGGCGACGTGGGCCAGGTGCCGATGCTGTTCACCGGCGATCGGGTCGGCAACGGCAAGGGACCGGCCATTGATCTGGCCTTGGATGCGTTGGAGGGAACCTCCATCGTCGCCAAGGGCGGCCATAATGCAGTGGCCGTGCTGGCGCTGACCGAGAATGGCGGCTTTCTGCCTGTCCCCGACATCCATATGGAAAAGATCGCCGTCGGCCCCGGACTGCCGGTCGGCGTCATCGACATCGACGACGAGCCCTCGGAGAACCTGCGCAGGCTGGCCATGGCCAAGGGCGTCGAGGTCGAGGATCTGATGGTCTGCATCCTGGACCGTCCTCGCCACGAGGACTTGATCGGCAAGGTGCGCGACGCGGGCGCCAGAATCGTTCTGATCACAGACGGCGACGTGTCGGGCGTGATCGCCACGGCGCTTCCCGGCAGCGGCATCGACATCTATATGGGTTCTGGCGGCGCCCCTGAAGGCGTGCTGGCCGCCACCGCCCTGGCTTGCGCGGGCGCTCAGATGCAGTGCCGCCTGATGTTTCGCAACGAAGCCGAGAAGGCCAGGGCGCGCGCCGCCGGACATTGCGACCAGTCGGGCAAGCTGACCATTGCCGATATGGTGCGCGGCGAGGCCATGTTCTCGGCCACCGGCGTCACCGACGGCGCCATGCTGATGGGCGTGCGCAGGCACAGCGGCGGCGCCATCACCCATTCGCTGGTCATGCGCGCCCGCAGCGGCACCATGCGCCTCGTCGAGTCGCACCATAATTTCCTTCTCAAGGATTCCGGCGAAGCCGCATGAACGCCTTTCTTGGCGTCTCGCGGTCGATCAACGGGCGGCGCTGGATGTTGCGAGACGCCGACGAGCGACTAGCGCTTACTTTTTCACAACGCCTGCGCGTGGCGGAAATTGTTGGGCGCGTCATGGCCGGGCGCGGCGTCACCCTGGACGACGCAGAATCCTACCTGAACCCGTCCCTGCGCACCTTTCTGCCCGACCCCAGCAGCCTAAAGGACATGGACGCAGCAGCCGAGCGACTGGCCAGCGCCGTGATGGCGGGCGAGCTGATCGCCGTTTTCGGCGATTACGACGTCGATGGCGCCACCTCGTCGGCCCTGCTGAAACGCTTTTTGGAGCGTGCGGGCGGACGCGTGCGGGTTTACATCCCCGACCGCGTGGCCGAAGGATATGGCCCCAACGCCCCGGCGCTGCGCAAGCTGAAGGACGAGGGGGCGGGCGTCGTGGTCACGGTCGATTGCGGCACCACCGCCTTCGACGCCTTGGAGGAAGCCGCCAATTTCGGCCTGGACGTTATCGTCGCCGACCATCACGAAGCCGAGCCGCGCTTGCCCAAGGCGCTGGCCGTGGTCAATCCCAACCGCATCGACGAAGCGCGGGGCTTGGGCCATCTGGCCGCAGTTGGCGTCGTTTTTCTGCTGGCCGTCGCTGCCAACCGCACCTTGCGCCAAGCCGGATGGTATGGCCCCCAGCGTGCGGAACCCGATTTGATGCAATGGCTCGATCTGGTGGCGCTGGGCACGGTTTGCGACGTGGTTCCCCTGAAGGGCTTGAACCGGGCGCTGGTCACGCAAGGGCTGAAGATCATGGCCAAGCGCGCCAATATCGGCTTGGCCGCCCTTGGCGACGCCGCCAAACTGACCGAGAAGCCCAATGCCTGGCATGCCGGTTTTCTGCTGGGGCCGCGCATCAATGCGGGTGGGCGCGTCGGCGCCGCCGATCTCGGCACGCGCCTTCTGTCTTGCGACGATCCTATCGAAGCCGCGCAACTGGCGGCCAAGCTGAACGAGCTAAATTTGCAGCGCCAAGAGATCGAGGCCGTCGTTTTGCTGCAAGCCATCGAGCAGGTGGAAAGCACGGCCAGCGAGGACGCGCCTTTGCTGTTCGCCTATGGCGACGGCTGGCATCCTGGGGTCATCGGCATTGTGGCCGGGCGTTTGAAGGAACGCTACGCCCGCCCGGCTTGCGTGGTGGCGATCGAGAACGGCGTCGGCAAAGGGTCTGGCCGTTCGGTCAACGGCGTCGATCTGGGTGCGGCCATCATCGCCGCCCGCCAAAGCGGCTTGCTGATCAATGGCGGCGGACACGCCATGGCGGCGGGCTTTACCGTAAGCGCCGACCGCCTTCCCGAACTGGCTCATTTCCTGGCGGAACGCTTGCGCCTGCAGGCCAATTCAGGCCTTGCCCCTGTCCTTACCTTGGACGGCGCGTTGGAACCGGGCGGGGCCAATTTCGATCTGGTGGAAACGCTGGAGCGCTGCGGCCCCTATGGCGCTGGCAACGAAGAGCCGAAATTCGCCCTGGCGGGCGTTCGCATTGCCAAGGCCGACATCGTGGGCATGGGCCATGTGCGGGTGAATCTGGCGGGACCCGGCGGCGGCTGGCTGAAGGGCATCGCCTTTAAATCGGCTGATTCCGAACTGGGCCACGCCCTACTGTCCTCGAAGGGCGACCCCATTCATATCGCAGGAACGCTGCGCGCCGACAGTTGGCAGGGCAGAAGATCCGCCCAGTTGGTCATCGACGACGCCGCCATTCCTTAGAGCCTGCGATATTGCAGCCTGATGATCAGGCCATGGTCGAGAAGACGGCTCCCAGATTGGCGCTGACCGTTTCCACCGAAATGCTGGCTTCGGCATAAGTGGCCGACTGGAAGCTGGCCTGCGCCCCTCCGGCTGCGGCCGAAGCCTGCGGGGAGGTGGAGGGCGCATCGCCGGAAGCGCTTGGCTTGCGGCCGTTGTTCTTATCCAGCTCTTCCATCAGCTTCATCCAGAAGGCGTCCACGCTAAGTCCGCCGGTACCGACCGCCTGGCCGGAAATGCCGTCCTGGTTGCGAAGGCTCGCCACGACCTCCTCGAAATCGCCTTCGCTGGCAAAACTTCCCGAGACCTGGGTGATTTCCGTGATGTTCAGATGCGCCTCGAAGCTGGTGACCTTGATCACCGTATCCAGGCATTCATTGAAACGTTCCTGGCTGACCTGCCCGCTGCCGGTGGGGTCCAGAATGCCGTAGATGCGCTCGGCGATGTCGGCGTCCTCGACCACCGGCATCAAGGCCTGCATGGCTTCGTCCTTGCTAAGCGAACCGTCGCCGCTGGCGTCAATCTTGCCGAACACGCCCTGGCAGGCGTCGCCGCCCACGATATAGGGCTTCACATTCTGGGAATCGGCAATCGTGCGGGCCAGTTCCTGCTGGAAGGCGTCGGTGATCTCCTGGGCCGAACCGCAAGAGGCGAACAAGTCGCTCTGTCCCCGGCTATTGAACGCCGAGACATTCTTGATGGCATCGAACATGGCGGCTCCTCCCTTGCGCAGACTCGTCCGAAAACGCCTTTGCAATCATTGCGCCAAAAGAAAAACGGCGGAAAGCCGCCGTTTTCTTGGTCACGAACTGGTCCGGACAGGGCAAATCCTGCCATCGGCGGGGAATAAAATGCTGGTTAGGCCATCTCCTCGCCCCGGGCGGCGCGTTCCAGCAGGGCAACGCTTTCGGCAATGCCATACAGCGCGAAGAAGCCGCCCATGCGCGGCCCCTGATCCTGGCCCAGCAGAATTTGGTAGAGCGCCTTGAACCAGTCCTTCAATTCGGGGAAGGTCTCGGCATGGGCCTTGCCGGTTTCATAGACCGCCGATTGCAAGGCCTCGGCTTCCACCGGCGCCGCCTTTAGGGCAACGGCCAGATCGGACAAAGCCTTGGCCTCGGCGGCGCTGGCCTTGCGATAGGTTTTCGCTGGCTTCACGAAGTCGTCGTAATAGGCGATGGCGTAGCCCGCCAGACGGTCCAGCATGGGATGGGTTTCGGGCGACGCCGTGGGCGCGTAGCGCTGGATATAGCGCCAGATGGTAGCTTTATCCTCGGCATGCGCCACCGACACCAAATTTAGCAGCATCGCGAACCCCACCGGGGCGGCGTTGATTGGCGGCTGTCCGGCATGAATGTGCCAGACTGGATTGTCCAACCGCGCTTTTTCCTCCTGGGCCGGAAATTTCTCGACGCCAGACAGGTAATCATCGACCGCACGCGGAATGACGTCGAAGAACAGACGCTTGGCCCGCTTGGGTGCTTGATACATGTACCAAGCCAGGCTTTCCTCGGGCGCATATTTCAGCCAGTCTTCCACCGCCAAGCCGTTGCCTTTCGACTTGGAAATTTTCTGACCCTTGTCGTCCAAGAACAGCTCGTAGGTCAAATTCAAGGGCGGTTGTCCGCCCAGGATGCGGCAAATCTTCGAAGACAAAGTGACCGAATCGATCAAGTCCTTGCCGCTCATTTCGTAATCGACGCCCAGCGCGTACCAGCGCATCGCCCAGTCGCATTTCCACTGCATCTTGCAGTGCCCGCCGGTCACCGGCGTTTCCTTGAAGCTGCCGTCCTCGTCCTTATAAACGATGGCGCCCGCCGCCAGATTGCGCTCGACCACCGGCACTTGCAGCACCCGGCCCGTGGTTGGGCAGACCGGCAGAAAGGGCGAATAAGTTTCGCGGCGTTCCGGCCCCAAGGTGGGCAGAACGACATTGATCACGTCGTCATAGCATTCCAGCACGCGCAGGGCGGCGCGGTCGAAACGGCCCGACTTGTACCAGTCGGTGGCCGACTGGAATTCGTAGTCGAAACCGAAGGAATCGAGAAAGCCGCGCAGCCTTGCATTGTTGTGATGGCCGAAGCTCTCATGCGTGCCGAATGGGTCGGGAATGACGGTCAAGGGCTTGCCCAGATGCGGGGCCACGATGTCCTTGTTGGGGATGTTGTCGGGAATTTTGCGCAGGCCGTCCATGTCGTCGGAAAAGGCGAACAGGCGGGTGGGAATCTGCGGCGCCAACAGCTTGAAGGCGTTGCGCACCATGGTGGTGCGCACCACTTCGCCGAAAGTGCCGATATGCGGCAGGCCCGAAGGACCATAGCCGGTCTCGAACAAGACATAGCCTTTCTCGGGCGCTTTGCCCTTCAAACGCTCTTCGAGCAGCATCTTGGCTTCCTGGAAGGGCCAGGAGCTCGAGCTATGGGCAAGGGCGGAAAGATCGGACATGGCGGACGGCCTTCATGACATTGAGGGGACGTTGATAGGACTCCCCGCCCCATCCGTCAACATGGCTTGTCTTGGGCAAGACTGCGGGCCATCATCGGATCATGATCGCAAGACTGATCTTGGCGGGCGGGCAGGCGAAACGCATGGGCGGGGCCGACAAGGCTCTGATCGATCTGGCGGGCAAGCCGCTGATCGCCCATGTGATCTTGCGCCTGCAAGAATCCCAGGCGGGCAGGCTGGCGATCAGCGCCAATGGCGATCCGGCCCGTTTTGCCGATTTCGGACTGCCGGTGCTGCCTGATCTCGTGCCCGGTTTTCCAGGCCCGCTGGCGGGCATTCTGGCGGGCATGGACTGGGCTAGAAGCCATTTCCCCGATGGACAATGGCTGTTGACCGTTCCCTGCGACGCCCCCTTCATCCCCCTTGATCTGGCCGAAAGGCTGCTCAGCGCCGTGCAAAACGGGGGGGCCGAACTGGCCCAGGCGTCTTCTTGCGGGCGCGATCATCCGGTGATCGGTCTGTGGCCGCTGTCTCTGGCCGACGATTTGCGCCACGCCCTGACCGTGGAGAGGCTTCACAAGGTCGGCCAGTTCGCCAGACGCTATAAAAGGGCGATGGCCGACTTTCCGCTGGCTAACGGGCGCGACCCCTTCATGAACGTCAACTGCCCCCAGGACCTGGAGGCAGCCACCAGTCTTGAAGCGCCGCCTCGCTAGGCGCCAGCAGCACCGCCATGCCGCCGGTGAACTTTTCCCAGGCCTCGCGGTAATCGGGGGCCACGGTGGTCAGGACGGGAATCTCCTCGGCCATCAGGGCCAGCATTTCATGGGCCAGCCCCTGGCCTTCGCTTTCCAAATGCGAGAATTTGTTGACCACCACCAGATCGGGCCGTTCCGCCAGCGCGCGCCTTAGGCACTGGGTGGCGTCGGCTACCCCTTGCACATCCACTTGGCAACTGGCCGACTGACCCAGATTCTGCTTGATCGAGAAGCGCTTGCCGCTGTCGATCTCGACCAGTTCCATGGCCGTCTTGCGCCCCGCCTCGCGCCTGGTTTCCTGGATCAACCCCTGGACGCGCAGGCCCTTCGCCAGCAGCTTGCGGGCGAAAGCGATCAGATGACGTTGAGAGGTGGCCGAGTCCGGCTGGGACAGGATGGCCGCCGGTCGCCGATAGGGTTGCGCGGTTGACATGGCCCAGCTTGGCCCGTTTGATGGGCAAAGATCAAGAGAGGGGCTGATGGAAGATTCGATTCGTCTGGCGGAAGTGTTGTGCGCAAGACTGTGCCACGATCTGGCGGGGCCGGTGGGCGCCGTCTCCAATGGCGCGGAATTGCTGGAAGAAGACGATCCGGCGATGCAAGACGAGGCGACGGCCCTGATGGCGGGCGCCGCCGGTCAGATCGCCGCTCGCCTGCGCTTTTTCCGCGCCGCCTTTGGTTGGGAAGGCGGGGGAGCCAAGGACCTTGCCGAAGCGGGCAAAATCTGCGCCGACTTCCTGGCCCCGCTGGCCGGGCAGCCGCCCAGATTCGCCTTTGAAGGCCCCGCCGGGTCGGACCCCGGGCCGGTGGGCTTGAAAATCCTGCTGCTTCTTGTGCTGCTGGGTTCCGAGGCTCTGCCGCGTGGCGGACGCCTGACCGTCATGGCCGACCAGGGAAAAATGGAAGTTCTGGCCGAGGGAAACGGCGCCGTCCTGTCGGAAGACTTGGCCGTTCTGGCCAACCCATCAGCCCCTCCCCCAGCCCCTAGCCCTAAAACAGCCCCTCTCCTACTAGCTATGGGGTTGGCAAAAATAGCTGGCTGGACCATCGCCGCGCAAAGCGGTTCTGGCCGGGTGGTTCTGGCGGCCTTGCGATAATTTCCTGAAAAACGGGCGGGTTAGCCGAATGGAGGGCTTCCGTTCGGACTCTTTTGCATGGTAATAAAGTAGTGAGGGGAAAAAAGAAGTCCGAATGGCCGGAATTGGCGTCATCGGGCTCACCTAGGCTTTGCGCCGCGAATGTCGCCTGATGGAGAATGAACATGGATGACCTGTTAAGCGAATTTCTGACCGAGACGTCTGAAAGCATTTCCGTTCTCGACGTCGCCCTGGTCAATCTGGAACAGAATCCAAACGACCGTGAAATTCTCCAGAACATCTTTCGCCTGGTCCACACGATCAAAGGCACCTGCGGATTTCTGGGTCTGCCCCGCCTGGAAGCGGTGGCCCATTCGGCGGAAAACGTTCTTGGCAAATTCCGCGACGGCGAGTTGGAAGTCGGCGCCCAGGCCGTCACCCTGATCTTGGGGTCGATCGACCGCATCAAACTGATCCTGTCGCATCTTGAGCAGCACGAGGCAGAGCCGGAAGGCAACGACCAGGATCTGATCGTTCAGTTGAACGCCATGGCCGAGGGCAAGGCCCCGCCAGCGGCAGCCGCGGCTGCGCCGCCCCCACCGCCGCCCCCACCGCCACCGCAACCTTCGGTCTCGAAGAAGGAACCCCTGCCCGGCGAGTTGAGCGACGAGGAACTGCAGCGCATCTTCGACGCCACCCCTGGCCCGGCGGATATGGCGCCTCCGCCGCCGCCTCCGGCGCAGGAACAATCGCAGCCAGCCCATCCTTCCGAGCCGCATGAAGCCAAAGCGGGCCTGCCCGCCAACGCGGCTGGCTTGCCCGCCACCCAAGGTGAATCGAAGGCCCCGGCGATGTCGGGCGATGCCAAGGAATCGGCAGTCGCCGCCCAGACCATCCGCGTCAACGTCGAACTACTCGAAAACCTGATGACCCTGGTTTCCGAGTTGGTGCTGACCCGCAACCAGCTTTTGCAGATGGTGCGCGGCAGAGACGATTCGGAATTCTCGGCCCCCTTGCAGCGTTTGTCGCACATCACCACCGACCTGCAGGAAGGCGTGATGAAGACCCGCATGCAGCCCATCGGCAACGCCTGGGCCAAGCTGCCGCGCATCGTGCGCGATCTGTCGGTGGAAACCGGCAAGAAGATCGATTTGCAGATGATCGGCGCCGAAACCGAACTTGACCGCCAGGTGTTGGAACTGATCAAGGATCCGCTGACCCACATGGTGCGCAACTCGGCCGATCACGGCCTTGAAGGCACCGAGGACCGCAAGAAGGCGGGCAAACCCGAACTGGGCAAGATCGTGCTGAACGCCTATCACGAGGGCGGCCACATCATCATCGAGATCAATGACGACGGCAGGGGCCTCAACATGGGCCGCATCCGCACCAAGATCGTGCAGAACGGCTTGGCCAGCGAGGCCGAGTTGGACAGCATGTCCGACCAGCAGATCCAGCAGTACATCTTCAAGGCCGGTTTCTCGACCGCCGAAAAGGTGACCAGCGTTTCGGGTCGCGGCGTCGGCATGGACGTGGTGCGCACCAACATCGAAAAGATCGGCGGCACCATCGAATTGAAGTCCGTCGAGGGCAAGGGCACCAACTTCACCATCAAGATCCCGCTGACCCTGGCCATCGTTTCGGCGCTGATCGTCGAATGCGGCGGCGAGCGCTTCGCCATTCCGCAGATCAGCGTGCTGGAACTGGTGCGCACCACCGGCACCAGCGAAAACGCCATCGAGATGATCAACAACGCGCCGGTGCTGCGCCTCAGGGATCGCCTGCTGCCGCTGGTGTCGCTGAAGACGCTGCTCAAGCTGGGCAAGCCGGAAGACGAGAAGCTCGAGGAAACCTTCATCGTGGTGGCGCAGGTCGGCACCTATTCCTTCGGCATCGTCGTGGACCGCGTCTTCGACACCGAGGAAATCGTGGTCAAGCCGGTGGCCCCCATCCTGCGCAACATCACCATGTTCTCGGGCAACACCATCCTGGGCGACGGTTCGGTGATCATGATCCTTGACCCCAACGGCATCGCCGCCGCCACGGGCGCCATGGCGGGCAGTTCGCAGGCCACGGAGCAGGCGCATCTCAAGGACATGCATGGCGAGGAAAAGACCTCGCTGCTGGTCTTCCGCGCTGGCGGCGAGGACCTCAAGGCCGTGCCGCTGGCCCTGGTGGCCAGACTCGAGGAAATCGATGTTGGCGCGGTCGAACAGTCGCACGGCAAGCCGGTGGTCCAGTATCGCGGCCACCTCATGCCGCTCATCATGGTCAACGAGCGCTGCCAGTTGCAGGCCGAGGGACGCCAGGCGGTTCTGGTCTTCTCGGATCACGAACGCTCGATGGGCTTGGTGGTCGACGAAATCGTCGACATCGTAGAAGACATCTTGAAGGTCGAGATCACCGTGGCCCAGCCCGGTCTGATCGGCACCGCCGTGATCGCCGGCAAGGCGACCGACGTGATCGACGCCGGTTTCTACCTGACCCAGGCCTTCGGCGACTGGTTCGGCGTGGCCAAGGAAACCTCGGCCTTCGGCGAAGAGGGAGCCAGCAAGCGCATTCTACTGGTCGATGACAGCCTGTTCTTCCGCAACCTGCTGACGCCGCTTCTTTCGGTGGCCGGCTTCGAGGTGACGGCGGTGGAAGCGGTCGACAAGGCGCTGCAGCTGAGAGAGCAGGGCTACACTTTCGACGCCATCATCAGCGACATCGAGATGCCGGGCCTGAACGGCTTCCAGTTCGCCGAAGCCGTGCGCGGCGACGCGCGCTGGATGACGGTGCCGATGATCGCTTTGTCCTCGCACGCCACCGAGAAAGACTTCGAACGCGGACGCAAGGTGGGCTTCAACGACTATGTCGCCAAGTTCGACCGCGATGCGCTGCTTGAAACCCTGAACCAGATCGTCACCCTTGGAGGCGCGGCATGAACCAGCTCGTTCCCGCAGGCAAGCGTTCGCTCGCCGAAGTCACGGCTGAAACCCAAGACTACGTCACCATGTTCATCGACGGGCAGATGTTTGGCATCCCCGTGTTGACCGTTCAAGACGTTCTGGGTCCGCAGAAAGTCACCCGCATTCCCCTGGCTCCCCGCGAAGTAGCGGGATCGCTCAATCTACGCGGCCGCATCGTGACCGCCATCGACGTGCGCAGACGCCTGGGATTGAAGGACCGCGAAGGCGTCACCAAGCCCGGCATGAGTGTCGTGGTCGACATGAACGGCGAGTTGTACAGCCTGCTCATCGATTCGGTGGGAGAGGTCCTAAGCCTGCGCTCGGCATCTTTCGAGCGCAACCCCCCCACCCTTGACGCCCTCTGGCGCGAGTTTTCGACGGGCATCTACCGCCTGGACGGCAAGCTCCTGGTGGTGCTCGACGTCCAGCGGCTGCTTGACCTGGGCCGCTCGGAAAGCTAGTGATCAACTATTGCATTTGGGAACGTCCGAAACAGCCGAATCGAAGCGAAGGCTCTGAAACAACATGAAACTCTGTCTCGTGGTCGATGATTCAAAGGTCATCCGCATGGTGGCCCGGAAGATTTTGCAGGAACTCACGTTCGAAGTGGACGAAGCCGCCGACGGCAAGGCCGCTCTCGAGTTGTGTCAAAAAAGACTCCCCGACGCCATCCTTCTCGACTGGAACATGCCGGTCATGAGCGGCATCGAATTTCTGCGCGAGCTTCGCAAGCTGCCCGGCGGCGATGGTCCGAAGGTGGTGTTCTGCACCACCGAGAACGACATCGAGCATATTCAAGAGGCGATACTGGCAGGCGCCAACGAGTACATCATGAAGCCCTTTGACAGCGAAATCCTACAAGCCAAGTTTTCGCAAGTCGGACTGCTGTGAAGGGTATGGGGTGAGATAGTCGAATGGGTATCGAAACCGGGGCGGCGCGCCCGCCTCAGGCCAATGGAACAGACCCCTTCCGGGTAATGGTCGTCGATGATTCCGCCGTCGTGCGCGGCATCGTCACCAAGATGCTGGAAGAAGACAAGGCCATCCAGGTCGTCTCTTCGGTTGGCAACGGCCAGATGGCCCTGAACGCGCTGGAGCGCTACGACGTCGAAGTGATCGTGCTCGATATCGAAATGCCGGTCATGGACGGGCTGACGGCGCTTCCTCTGCTGCTGAAAAAGGACCCCGACATCCAGGTCATCATGTCCTCGACGCTGACCCACAAGAATGCCGATGTCACCCTGCGCGCCATGGAAGCCGGAGCCGCAGACTACGTGCCCAAGCCCACCTCGTCGAAGGATCTGGGCGCAGGTCAGTTCAAGAACGAACTGATCGAGAAGGTCAAGGTTTGGGGCCAGGCCAGACGCAGAAAACCCAAGCGCGCGGCGCCTCCGGGCGGATTCCCCGAACGCGCCAAGGTTCCGGCCGGGCAAGCCGCCGTCAGGCCCTCGGTTCCCTTATATGCCGGCGCGGTCACCTTGCGCCCAGCCAGCACCGATTCGGTCGATCTGATCGCCATCGGCAGTTCGACCGGCGGCCCGCAGGCCCTGTTCGCCGTGCTGGGCGCTCTGAAGGGCGCTCCCATCCGCCAGCCGATCCTGATCACTCAGCACATGCCCGCCACCTTCACCACGATTTTGGCCGAGCACATCACCCGCCTGTCGGGTTGGAACGCGGCGGAAGGCAAGGACGGAGAAGTGATCCAAAGCGGGCGCGTTTACATAGCGCCCGGCGACTTTCACATGGTGGTCGAGGTCCAGGGAACCAACAAGGTCATTCGCCTTAATAAGAATCCGCCCGAGAATTTCTGCCGCCCGGCGGTCGATCCGATGTTTCGCAGCATCGCGCAGGCCTATGGCAAGCGCGTGCTGGCCGTCGTGCTGACCGGCATGGGCCAGGACGGCATGAAGGGCGGGCAAGTTCTGGTGCAGGGCGGGGCGACGATGATCGCCCAGGACGAAGCCACCAGCGTGGTGTGGGGCATGCCGGGCGCGGTGGCCACGGCGGGCATTTGCTCGGCCGTTCTGCCGTTGCCGGAAGTGGCGCCCTACATCCTCAAAGTTTCGCAGCGCAGGTGAAGCCATGAAGCCCGAAGATTTCGACTTCATCGCGAAATTCATCAAGGACCGGTCGGGACTGGTGCTGACCAGCGACAAATCCTATCTGCTGGAAAGCCGTTTGATGCCCATCGCCCGCAAAAGGGGCTTGAAGGGTCTGGACGAACTGATCGGCACGGTCAGGGCCAGCCGCGACGAGGCCTTGGGCCGCGAAATCACCGAAGCGATGACGACCAACGAGTCGTTCTTCTTTCGCGATTCGAAGCCCTTCGACCAGTTCAAGGACATGGTTCTGCCCCACATCCTGAAGGTTCGGGCGGCCAAGAAAAGTTTCCGCATCTGGTGCGCAGCCTCGTCTTCGGGCCAGGAACCCTATTCGCTGGCCATGATCTTGAAAGAAGAGCAGGCCAAACTGGCGGGCTGGAAAATCGATATCGTCGGCACCGACATTTCGACCGAAATGCTGGAAAAGGCCAAGGCGGGCGTCTATTCGCAATTCGAAGTGCAAAGAGGCCTGCCCATCACGCTGCTCGTCAAATACTTCAAGAAGAAAGACGAAGTGTGGCAGATCGATGCCGCCATCCGCGCCATGGTCCAGTATCGCGAATGGAACCTTTTGACCGACCTGAAGGCGCTGGGCCAGTTCGACGTCGTGTTCTGCCGCAACGTGCTGATCTATTTCGACCAGCCGACCAAAACCCGCGTGCTTGGCAATATTGCGGGGCTGATGCCCGACGATGGGTTCTTGTATCTGGGTGGCGCCGAAACGGTTCTGGGCATTTCCGACAAGTTCAAGCCCATTCCCAACCAGCGCGGCATCTACGGCATCAACAAGGATCCGGCCCCGCAAGCCCCGCCAGGGTTTGCCGCCAAGACCTGAGCGCTTTGCGCATCGCCGTCGTCACGCCCTATTACCGCGAGTCCGATCTCGTTCTGACGCGCTGCCTGGACAGCGTTGCCGGACAAACCCACCCCTGCATGCATATTCTGGTCGCCGACGGCTTTCCCAATCCCTTGGCTGACCGATGGCCCAACGCCGTCCATTTGAAGCTGGACCAATCTCATGGCGACAATGGCGACACGCCGCGCGGCATTGGCGCCGACTACGCGCTATCTGAAGGATTCGAGGCGCTGGCCTTTCTGGACGCCGACAACTGGTACCGGGCAAGACATTTGGAAACGCTTGTGCGCCTGCATGGCGAGACGGGGGCTTCGGTCCTGGTGGCCGGGCGCAGCTTCCACCGCGCCGACGGTTCCGAAATCGAAGGCTTGAGCGAAAAGGGCGACGGCCTTCATTATGCCGACACCAGTTGTCTGATGCTGACCGGCAAGGCGATGGAGGTTGCGCCCCTGTGGGCGGCCATTCCTCAGCCATTGGCCCCCATCTGCGACCGCATCTTCTGGCAAATGCTGATGGCGCAGGGCTTCAAGACCGCCGTTTCGTCAGAGCGCAGCGTCGCCTTCACCACCCAATATGCCGCGCATTTCTTGGCCGTGGGCGAGACGCCCCCCTTGGGAGCGAAAGACGCCAGCCAGTCGCAGGCCGCCGCCGCCTGGTGGAACGCCCTGTCCCCAGACGAACAAAACCGCCTGAACCGCCTCATGGGTTTCCCATGACAGGACAGCGCCTCAAGTTTATGATCCAGACAGACAGATTTTTGGGACAAGCAACGTGACGTCATCGACTTCGGATATCCAGGCCTTGATGGACGGCATCGGCCAGAAGGCCCGCCAAGCATCCTCCATGCTGGCGCAGGCCAAACGGCAAGCCAAGGACGCCGCCCTGTTGAGCGCCGCCGCCTTCATTCGCCAAAACGCCCAGGCCATCTTGGCCGCCAACGCGCTCGACATGGCGAGCGCCAGGGCCAAGGGCCTGTCGGGCGCTTTGCTGGACCGTCTCAAGCTGGATGAAAAGCGCGTCGAAGCCATGGCCAAGGGCCTGGAAGAGGTGGCGGACTTGGCCGACCCGGTGGGCGAAACCATGGCCGAGTGGACCAGACCCAACGGGCTGCGGATCCAGCGCGTGCGGGTTCCCCTGGGCGTTATCGGCATCATTTACGAATCGCGCCCCAACGTCACCGCGGATGCGGGCGGGCTGTGCCTGAAATCGGGCAACGCGGCCATCTTGCGCGGCGGCTCGGAAAGCATCAATTCCTCGGGCGCCATCATGGATTGCCTGCAAGCCGGACTGCGCCAAGCGGGTCTTCCCCAAGAAGCGCTGCAGATGGTGCCGGTCGCCGACCGCGCCGCCGTCGGCCATATGCTGACCATGACGAAATATATTGACGTCATCGTGCCCAGGGGCGGCAAGTCGCTGATCGAGCGCGTGATCAAGGAAAGCCGCATTCCCCTGTTCCAGCATCTGGAGGGGTTGTGCCACACCTATGTTGATGGCAAGGCCGATCTTGAAATGGCGCGCCGGATCGTGCTGAACGCCAAGATGCGGCGCACCGGCATTTGCGGGGCCACCGAAACCCTGCTGATCGACCGGGCCGGGGCAGCGACGCATCTGGCTCCCATCATCCAGGACCTTCTGGACGCGGGCTGCGAAGTGCGCGGCGACGAAAGCGTGCGCACCGTCGATGCGCGCGTAGTGGCCGCCCAGGACGAGGACTGGAACACGGAATATCTGGACGCCATCATCTCGGCCCGCCTCGTCGATGGGCTGGAAGACGCCATCGCCTTCATCAACCGGCATGGCTCGCAGCATACCGACAGCATCGTGACCGATGACCCGGCCAGGGCCGAAAAATTCCTGAACGAGGTCAATTCGGCCATCGTCCTGCACAACGCCTCGACCCAGTTCGCCGATGGCGGCGAATTCGGCATGGGCGCCGAGATCGGCATCGCCACCGGCAAGCTGCACGCCAGGGGGCCGGTCGGCGTCGAACAATTGACCACCTACAAATACCGGGTCCTGGGGTCGGGCCAGGTTCGTCCAGGCTGATGTGGAAACCGCCCCTGCCCAGACAGGGAGACCGGCGAAAACGAGCCGTCGGGCTGCTGGGCGGCTCGTTCAACCCAGCCCATGAAGGTCATGTGCATGTCAGCCGCATGGCCAAGCAGGCCCTGGGGCTGGACGAGGTTTGGTGGCTGGTCTCGCCCCAGAATCCATTAAAGCCCATCAGCGGCATGGCCCCTTTCAGAACCCGGATGGAGCAGGCAAAGACCCTGACCGCCCTCATTCCCTTCATCAAGATCAGCGATGTCGAATCCAAGTTGGGCACGCGCTACACCGCCGACACGGTGGCCATATTGCAAAAAAGGCTGCCCGGATTGCGCTTCGTCTGGCTGATCGGGGCGGACAATCTGGCCCAATTGCCGCGTTGGCGGGGTTGGACCCGCCTGATGCGCTTGCTGCCCGTTGCGGTGATGGCCCGCCCGGCCTATTCTTTACCGGCGCTGGCGGGCAAGGCGGCCAAACGGTTCGAGCGTTTCCGCACCCCGGCGCGCAGACTGGTCAAGGCGACGCCACCCGCCTGGAGTTTCCTTTGGCTTAGGGAACATCCCGCCTCGGCCAGCAAGATTCGCACATCTCAGTCACAAGGTTAAGGAGACCCGCCATTCCCACCGCCCCGAAGAAAGCGCAAGCCAAAAAGGCTCCCGCCAAGAAACCGGCCGCCAAATCCGCCGCCGTCGCCAAACCCAGGGTTCCGGCCAAAAGTTCGAAATCCGAAAAGCCGCAGGCTCTGACCCTTGTCCTGGCCACGCTCGAAGACAACAAGGCCGTTGATGTCGTCGCCATCGACATTACCGGACGTTCGAGCATCGCCGATTGGATGGTGATCGCTTCCGGCACCTCGGCCCGCCATGTCGCTTCGATGGCCGCCCATGTCAGCGAGAAGCTGAAGACGATCGGCATCAAGCCCCGCGACGAAGGCCTGCCGCAGGCCGATTGGGTGGCCGTGGATGGCGGCGATGTAGTGGTGCATCTGTTCCGCCCCGAAGTCCGCAGCTTCTATGACCTGGAAGGCATGTGGTCCTTGGCCGAATCCAAGACGAAGGCCAGCCCCAAGGCCAAGCCTGCCGCGCCGGACGCGACGCCCGAAGCGGCCCCGGCCGAAGAAGCACCAGCCAGGAAGCCAGCGGCCAGGAAACCGACAGCCGTGAAACCGGCGGCCAAGAAACCGGCCCCTGCCAAGAAAGCGGCTCCGGCCAAAAAGCCCGCAGCCAAAAAGCCCGCAGCCAAAAAAGTTGCGACAGACAAAAAGGCGGCCCCTGTGAAAAAGGCGACCCCCGCCAAGAAACCTGCGGTCAAGAAGGCCGCACCGGCCAAAAAGGCGGCGCCCGCTAAAAAGCCCGCCGCCAAGAAGCCATCCCCCAAGAAGAAGGGCTGATGCGCTTTCTGATTCTGGCGGTGGGAAAGGCCAAGGGCAGTCCCGAACAGGTCTTGTTCGAGCATTACGCCAAGCGCCTGCCCTGGCCGCTGGACGTGATCGAGGTCGAGGAGAAGCGCCCGATCTCGGGCGCCGAGCGCAAGGCGAAGGAAGCGCAGCTGCTGCTGGCCAAGCTGCCCAAGAACGCCTTCGCGGTGGCCCTCGATCCCAAGGGCGAGGCTCTGTCCAGCGAAGGGCTGGCGGGAAAGCTGACCCGCTGGCAGGAACTGGGCCGCGACCTAGCCTTTGTCGTCGGCGGGGCCGATGGTCTTGACGAGACGGTTCTGGCCCGCGCCGAAGCCAAACTTTCCTTCGGGGCCATGGTCTGGCCGCATCTTCTGGTCCGCACCATGCTGGCCGAGCAGTTGTGGCGAGCCTTCAGCATCAACAGCGGGCATCCCTATCATCGCGGATAGGTTGGAAACGCCCCGCCGAATGCCCTAATATTCCAACGAACCGATTACTCAGGAAAATAACCATGACCGTCAGCGCCAACCGCCCCCGCCCCGTCGTTCTGTGCATCCTGGACGGATGGGGCTGGCGCGCCGAAACTGCCGACAACGCCATCGCGCTGGCCAACACCCCAACCTGGGACCGCCTGCTGGCCGCCAACCCGCATGCGCTGGTGGAAACGTCGGGTTTGGAAGTCGGCCTGCCCGACGGCCAGATGGGCAATTCGGAAGTGGGCCATACGAATCTGGGAGCTGGTCGCGTGGTGATGCAGGACCTGCCGCGCATCGACCAAGCGGTGGCCGATGGCAGCATCGCCAGCCTTCCCGCCTTCATCCAGGCGATGGAAGCCTTGAAAGCCAGCGGCGGCAAGCTGCATCTGATGGGATTGATCAGCCCCGGCGGCGTCCATTCGCATCAAGATCACATGGCAGCACTGGTCAAGGCGGCGAGTGCCAAGGGCGTTCAGGTGGTCGTGCATGCTTTTCTGGACGGGCGCGACACGCCGCCGCAAAGCGCCAAGGACTATCTGGCCAAGTTCCAGAACGACATCCAAGGAACCAATGCGGCCATCGGCGTGGTGTCGGGCCGTTATTTCGCCATGGATCGCGACAAGCGCTGGGACCGCGTGGAACTGGCCTACAACGCGATGGTTCTAGGACAAGGCGCAACAGCGCCGGACGGACTTGGCGCCATTTCGCAATCCTACGCCAAGGGCGAGAACGACGAATTCGTCAAGCCCTGCGTGGTGGCGGGTTATGCGGGCATGCAAGATGGCGACGGCCTGCTGATGGCCAATTTCAGGGCGGATCGGGCGCGCGAAATTCTGGAAGCCCTGCTCGACCCCGCCTTTTCGGGTTTCGCCCGTCAAAGAATCGTCAAATTCGCCACGGCGCTGGGCATGACCGAATATTCGAGCCGCCACAATGCCTGGATGCAAACCATGTTTCCAGCCGAAGCGCTGACCAACATTCTGGGCGAAGTGATTTCGAAGGCCGGCATGAAGCAGTTGCGCATCGCCGAAACCGAAAAATACGCCCATGTCACTTTCTTCTTCAACGGCGGCGAGGAACGCGTCTTTGAAGGCGAGGAACGCATCTTGGTGCCGTCGCCCAAAGTGGCGACCTACGATCTTCAGCCCGAAATGTCGGCCACCCTGGTTTGCGACCGTCTGGTGTCGGCAATCGATTCGAACGTCTTCGACCTGATAGTGGTGAATTTCGCCAACGGCGACATGGTGGGCCATACCGGCATTCTTGCCGCCGCCATCAAGGCGGCGGAAACGGTCGATGCCTGTCTGGCCCGGCTGGAAGCCTCGGTCAAGAAGGCGGGCGGCGTGATGCTGCTGACCGCCGACCATGGCAATCTGGAACTGATGAAGGACCAAACGAACGGCCAGCCCTATACCGCCCACACTGTGGGGCCGGTGCAGGCCATCCTGATCAACGGCCCCAAGGGGGCGCGCCTTCGCCATGGACGGCTGGCCGACGTGGCGCCCACCTTGCTGTCCTTGATGAATTTGGCGCAACCCATTGAGATGACGGGGCGGTCGCTGCTTGATGCCGCCTAAACCCCTTCGCCTCTTTCTGGTCCTGCTGGCCCTGGGCGCGATGGGAAGCGTCGCGCTGGCTGCGGAAAGGCAGCTAAAGCCCGTTTCGCCCGACCGGCAATTGAAGACCATCGAGAAAGAGCTGGAAAAGGGCCGTCAGGAACAAGAAGAACTGTCGCGCAGGCAAAAAGCGCTGGCCGACGAGTTGGAACATTTAAAGGCCGGACTGGTCGGCGCCGCCAAATCAGCCCAGGAACAGGAAGACACGCTGACCCTTCTGGAAGCCCGCCTGGGAAAACTGAGGGCCAAGGACGCCGCGATGAGCCACAGCCTGGAGCGCAAGCGCGGCCAGATGGGCAATGTGCTGATGGCGCTGGAACGCATGGCCTGGCGGCCCACCGAATCCTTGATCGCCCAGCCGACGCGCCCCGCCGACGCTGTGCGCAGCGCCATTCTGTTGCGCTCCGCCGTCCCCCAGATCGAATTGGAAGCCGCCAGCATTCGGCGCGAGCTTGAGGGGCTGGCCCAGGTACGGGCCGACATCGCCAAACAGAGAGAACAGCGCTCGCAGGCCCTGGTTCGCCTGGAAGACGAGCAAAAGCGCCTGGATGGGCTGATGCGGCGCAAGTCGGATGTGATGGCGCATACCAGCGAAGAGCGCGAACAGGCCGAGAAACGGGTGGCCAAGTTGGCTTCGGAAGCCGCCGATCTCAAGGAATTGCTGCAGCGAATCGAGGAGGAGCGGAGGGCCAGGGCCGAGGCGGCGGCCCGCGAGCGCGAGGCAAGGGCCAAGTCGAAACAGCCCCCCAAGCGCGAATCCCAACAAGGTTTGTCCCATTATGAAGGCCCAGCCAAGCCCTTCAGCCAGGCCAAGGGGCAGATTCCCCTGCCCGCCCGCGGCGAAATCGTCATCCAATACGGCCAGACGAACGACCTGGGGGCGCCCTCGAAGGGGATCAGCATCGAGACCAGGCCCGGCGCCCAGGTGGTCGCCCCCTATGAGGGACAGATCGCTTATGCGGGAACTTTCCGTTCTTATGGGCGTCTCTTGATCATCGAGCATGGAGAAGGCTATCTTACCCTGATTGCCGGACTGGGCCGCATCGACGGCGCAGCCGGTCAGACGGTGGTCGCCGGAGAACCCATCGGGCAGATGGGCGGAGCCACCGGCAAGGCAGTGTTGTATGTCGAGTTGCGCCGAAACGGCCAGCCGGTGAATCCCTCGCCGTGGCTTGCGGCTTTGAAGGACAAGGTCAGCGGATGAATCGCACAGCATGGATCGCAAGCGCCGTCATCGCCTTGATGGCAGCTCCGGCATTCGCCCAGGAAAAGAACCAAGCCGACACGTACCGGCTGCTTAACCTGTTCGGCGACGTTTTCGAGCGCGTGCGTTCGGAATATGTCGAACCGGTGGGCGATCAGGAACTGATCGAACAAGGGCTGAACGGCATGCTGCAAGCCCTGGACCCCCATTCGGCCTATCTGAACGCCAAGACCTTCAAGGACATGCAGGTCCAGACCAGGGGCGAATTCGGCGGCCTCGGCATTGAAGTGACCATGGAAGGCGGCTGGGTCAAGGTCGTGTCGCCCATCGACGACACGCCAGCCCACAAGGCAGGGGTGCGGCCCGGAGACTTCATCACCCATCTCGACGGCGAATCGGTAATGGGCCTGTCGCTCAACGAAGCTGTCGAACGCATGCGCGGCGCGCCCAATACGCCGATCAAGCTGACGCTTAGGCGGGCGGGCAAGGACCCTTTCGACCTGACGCTGATCAGGGCGGTGATTAAGATCCAACCTGTGCGCCTGAAGATGGAAGGCGAGATCGGCGTCTTGCGCATCACCTCGTTCAACGAACAGACCAACAGCGCGCTCAAGAAGGCGGTGACCGACGCCAAGGCCAAGCTGGGGCATAACCCCAAAGGTTATGTGATCGACCTGCGCAACAATCCGGGCGGCCTTTTGGATCAGGCGGTGGCGGTTTCCGACGATTTCCTCGACCAGGGCGAAATCGTCTCGACCCGTTCCAGAAAGCCCGAGGAAACCCAGCGCTTCAACGCCCGCAAGGGCGACATCACCAGCGGCGCGCCGCTGGCCGTGCTGATCAACGAAGGTTCCGCCTCGGCCAGCGAGATCGTGGCTGGCGCGCTGCAAGACCATAAGCGCGCCACCCTGATCGGCACCAAGAGTTTCGGCAAGGGCAGCGTTCAGACCATCATCCCGCTGCCGGGCTACGGCGCCATCAAGCTGACCACGGCAAAGTATTACACGCCGTCGGGACGCTCGATTCAGCAGGTGGGAATCGAACCAGACATCGAGGTCAAGACGGCCCGCGATCTGGCCATGCAAAGCGACGCCAAGCGGGGCGAGGCCAGTCTTCCCCACGCGCTTAAAAACGACACGGCCAACGAAACCCCGCCGTCTGCCAAGCCTGCTCAGAAGCCGCAGACTCCGCCCAAGGCCAAGCCAGCGAAGGAAGCGGCGCCGAACGCTAAGGACGACGAGGACGAGGAAGACGTGCAGCTTAAGCGGGCGCTTGAATTCCTGCGCGGCAAATAAGTCCAAGGGGAGGACAGTCTCCTGAAGCTACCTAGCTTTTCAGGAATTGGCTTGCGCATTTCATCACTGGCGGGCGGGCTGACATCCCGGCTGCCCAGCCCTGCCGGTCTGTTCTCGAAACTGGCTTTGCCCTTCTCGAAACTGGCCCCGCTTTTCTCGAAGCTGGCCCCGCTTCTCTCGAAGGTCTCGGCGCTGCTTGGCCCAGTGGGAGCCAAACTGGGCGGGATACTGGGGCCGTTGCGCGCCAAGTTGGCCCCTTTGGTCGACAAGGCGGAGGAAGAATTCCACCATGTGACGGACCATCTGACCGATCATGCAGAGGGCCAGGACGGCGATCATGTCGAGATGCCGCCCGCCTTCGAGTTCGAGGCGGAACATGTTCCCGAGAAAAAGCGCACGGCCCTGTTCGCTGGCCTGGGTGTTCTGGGCCTGGGTTTCCTGATCGGACTGGGCTTCTGGCTGATGAAAGGCCCGGCCAAGGAAACCACGCAATCCTCGGACAACACCCCCAGCATCAGCCTGCCCATGCCCCCCCGGGCCGGTCCCGGCGCGTCGCTCCTCAGCCCTTCGCCGCCGCCCGGACAGGAAAGCGCCGCCTCTGGCCTGCCCCAGCCTTCAGCGCCGCCGACGATGGAACAACCGGCAACCGCAACCTTGCCGCAGGCCCAGACACCTTCTGGCGAAGCCCCGCCCACTCCTCCATCGGCTCAAATGGCGGGCGCTCCCCCAGCCGCCACCGAAACGCCGAGCGCTGGCGCGCCTGCCTTGCCAAGCACGCCCGCCCGGCCTGATTTCGCGCCGCCTTCCTTGAAGGACAGTCAAGTCGCGAAAGTGACGTCGCTAAGCCCGGTCACCGGCGAACCCAAGCTGCCCGCCAATTCTGGACAGATGTCGGTTCCCAAATATGCTGAACTTCCAGCCGTAGCACCACCCGCCCAGCCTGTGCCGATGCCAGAGGCCCCGCAATCGGCGCTGCTTAAGAAGACCGACGCCGGTAACATTCCCATCGTCGCCCCGGACGGGCGCGAATCCTGGAAGGCCTATGCACGCCCCTTCGATCTGGCCGACAAGCGGCCACGCATCGCCATCGTCGTGTTCGATCTGGGACTGATCAAGGAGGCGGGGGAAGCGGGCATCGCCCGGATGCCGCCCGAAGTGGCGCTTTCCTTCTCGCCCTACAGCCTGAAGCTCGACGATTGGGTCAAGCGCTCGCGCGCCGCCGGTCACGAAGTGTTTTTGGACCTGCCGATGGATTCGCGCTCGTTTCCCATGCGTGACCCCGGCCCCCTGGGACTGATTTCATCGCTTTCGACCTCGGAAAACCAGCGCCGCTTGGAATCCCTGCTGGCCAAGGCACAGGGCTATAGCGGCCTGCTGGCCATCGACGGACAACGCTTCTTGGGGGCCACGCAGCAGGTCGATACGATGTTTCGGGTCGTCAAGCAAAGCGGGTTGATGTTCATCGACAATGGCATGTCGGGCGATCCAACGGCGGCCCGTTTGGCCGAAGCCCTGGACCTGCCCTATGCCAAGGCCAACATCATGATCGACGATAGGCATTTCCGCGCCGCCATCGATATCCGCCTGCGCAAGGCCGAGGATGACGCGCAGGCCAAGGGCCGCGCCTTGGTGCTGATTCCCGCCCGCCCGCTCGCCATGGACCGCGTGGCGGCCTGGGCCAAGGATTTGTCGGCGCGCGGCATTGCGTTGGCTCCCGTCTCCGCCATCGTTCCAGGTAAAGCGCCATGACAAGTGACGAACGCCCCTACCGGCTTGGCGTTGGCGTGATCTTGTTCAATCGCCAGGGCCATGTGTTCACCGGCATGCGGGCGGACACGCCGGGGGCTTGGCAGATGCCGCAGGGCGGCATCGACAAGGGCGAAGATCCCAAGGACGCCGCCCTGCGCGAGCTGCGCGAGGAAACCGGCACCGACAAGGCGGAAATCATCGCCGAGTCGGCCGACTGGCTGGCCTACGACCTGCCTGCCGAGCTAAGCCGTAAAGTGTGGAAGGGCAAGTTCAAGGGCCAGAAGCAGAAATGGTTCGCACTGCGTTTTCTGGGCCAGGACGGCGACATTCGGTTGGACTCGCATCCCGACGAGATCGAATTCGTGCGCTGGCGCTGGGCGCCGTTCGACGAACTGCCCCACCTGATCGTTGGCTTCAAACGCCCCCTGTACGAGGCCATCCATGCTGAATTCGCCCCGTTAGCGCTTCGTTTGAGCAGGGGGCAAAACCCATGATCGGCCGCTCCCTGGCAATTGCCGTCCTGGCTTTGCTGATCATGGCCAACTTTCCAGCCTTAGCGCAAAGCGGACGCATGATGGACGGCGATCAAGAAGGCGGGCGCGATCCGGCATCGCGCGGCCTGTTCGCGACTGGCCTTACACCCGTTTTTCCACAGGGCGTTTCCTGTTCAGCCATCGCCTCACCCTTCGGTTCGCCCACGCGCTACGACGGCAGTCCACGCAAGAACGAATTCGGTGGCCTGCACAACGGCATGGACATCACGCTGGAAACCGGCACGCCCCTGCTGGCCGTCGCCGATGGCGAGGTGGCGCATGTGGGGACGGCGGGTCGCTTGGTCGGCAATTTCATCTGGATTCGCTTTGCTCCCGAAGCGACCGGCCTTTCCGCCTATATTTTCGCGAAATACCAGCATCTCGACGTCCCCGCCGTGTTGCAGCCCGGCGACAAGGTCGTTCGCGGTCAAACCGTAGGCCTAGCGGGAAATACGGGAACGACCGGCGGGCATTACGGCGCCCAGGGTTATACCCATCTGCACATCAATTTGCTCGCAAGCCCTGGCCCCGCCTTTACAGTCTTGGGTCCCATGCTGCGCCCGGAAGTCATCGCCTATCTCGACCCGATGGGGCTTTACGGACCTGGACTGGCCAACAACCACGCGTTGGCTGGCCTGCCAGAAGACCAAAAGCGTTTGCCGGTGTCGGTCATGACCAGCCGGGGGCAACGGGTGGACAACGGCTCGAAACCCATCTGGCCGGTTGCCTGCGTCGAGAAGCAGCCTTAAATCAGGCTGACCGGTCCTAACCCCGGCCAGGCCAAAGACGGAATGACCGGGCAGGTTTTGCCCTGCTTGTCCTTGTCCTGGGGATTAATTTGCCCGGACGCGGCTACGCCTGCCGCCAACTTTCCGGCTTGCTCCGTGTGGTTGGACGCCTGGCCTTGCTTGTCGCCGGTTTGGGTCTGACTGGCGCCTTCGGCCTGTTGGCTGCGCAGCTCTTCCTCTAGCTGGCGCGACAGCTCCTCTTGGATCTTCTGTTCCAGGATCTGCTGGATGGCGGGGGCCATCTGGGCTAGGTCTTCCTCGGTCAAGCCCATGGCCTGCATCACTTTTTCGCGCAACTCGGCCTTCAGCTTCTCGATCTGCATCTCGCCCACCCAACCGCGAAATCCCTTGTCGCGAATGGATTGCAACTCGCTCTTTCGGGCTTCTTCGGCCTGTTCGGTCTTCTGGGCGGCGGCCATCGCGGCATCGAAAGCGCCAGCCGATGTCTTGTCCTTGCCCAGATTTTCCAGCCCGCCGGTCAGGGTTTTTGCCGTCTCGATTGCACCGATCATCTGTCGTCCTCCATCTCCAAGAGTTGCGAGTCTTGCAAGAGCGATGCCGACCGGCTTGAGGGTCAATCGACCAGAAGGAGAGGCACATTATATTAGAATGTTACGATATGATGGGGCTAAGTCCTTGTCCGCAGACGGCTTGTGCGCCGCAACATCGGGAAAAACCTTACGGAATCTTCTTCTTCCTTCTGGATTTGATGCATGAGTTGTGCGAAAAAACAACCATCAGCTCTTTAGGTTTTTTCTTCCCCTCGGAGGTTTCCCATGGCAGTTCGCGTCGCGATCAACGGCTTTGGCCGCATCGGCCGTTTGGTCTTGCGGTCTTTGGCCGAAAACAAGCGCAAAGACATCGTGGTGGTTGGCATTAACGATTTGGGTTCGCCGGAAGCGAACGCCCATCTGCTCAAGCACGATTCTGTCCATGGCACCTTCCCCGGCGCCGTCTCCGTCAAGGGCGACGTCATGAAGATCGGTTCCAGCTCGATCAAGGTGATGGCCGAACGCGACCCCACCAAGCTGCCCTGGAAGGCGCTGGACGTCGATGTGGTGATGGAATGCACGGGCATTTTCACCAAGCGCGACAAGGCCGCCGTCCATCTCGATTCGGGAGCCAAGCGCGTTCTGGTTTCGGCGCCTTGCGAAAACGCGGACGCCACCATCGTTTACGGCATCAACCATGCCAGCTTGAAGAAAGAACACAAGATCGTCTCCAACGCCTCTTGCACCACCAACTGCTTGGCCCCGGTGGCCGACGTGCTGCACAAGACGGTGGGCATCAAGCAGGGCTTCATGACCACCATTCACGCCTTCACGGGCGATCAGAACACGGTGGACACGCTGCACAAGGACCTGCGCCGCGCCAGGGCCGCCTCGCTGTCGATGATCCCCACCTCGACGGGTGCGGCCAAGGCCATCGGTCTGGTGCTGCCCGAGTTGAAGGGCCGCCTCGACGGCACCTCGGTGCGCGTTCCCACGCCCAACGTCTCGATGATCGACCTGACCTTCGTTTCCGAAAAGCCCGCCACGGTCGAAGCCATCAACAAGGCGATGGTCAAGGCCTCGAAGGGCTATCTCAAGGGCGTTCTGGACGTGACCGAGGAACATCTGGTCTCGATCGACTTCAACCATTGCCCGGCCAGCGCCACCTTCGACCTGACCCAGACCCAGGTGATCGGCGGGAATTTCGTGCGCATCCTGGCTTGGTACGACAATGAGTGGGGCTTCTCGACCCGTATGGCCGACACCACCATCTGTCTGTCCAAATTGAAGTAACTTTTGGCTAAAGCAACAAGCAGAGGTGAAACGCCCATGCCCGCTTTCCCAACCCTCGACAAGCTCGAAGTCGCAGGCAAGCGCGTCGTCGTACGCGCCGACCTGAACGTGCCCGTGAAAGACGGGCGCGTGACCGACACCACCCGCATCGACCGCTCCGCGCAAACCATCAAGGATTTGATGGGGCGCGGCGCCAAGGTGGTGGTGATCTCTCACTTCGGCCGCCCCAAGGGGCGCGACCTTGCCTTCTCGCTGAAACCCGTGGTGGGTCCGCTCACCCGGGCGCTGGATGGCAAGATCGTGGCATTCGGAGACGATTGCGTTGGTGAAGGCGCCATGAAGGCGATTGCCGGGTTGAAGCCCGGCGACGTCGCGCTTCTGGAAAATTTGCGTTTTCATCCCGAGGAAGAAAAGAACGACATCGATTTCGCCCAGAAGCTGGCGGCTTTGGGCGATCTTTACGTCAACGACGCCTTCTCCTGCGCGCACCGGGCGCATGCCTCGACCGAGGCGATCGCCCGCATTCTGCCTTCGGGGGCTGGCCGCCTGATGCAGGCGGAACTGGAAGCATTGGGCAAAGCCCTTGAGAAGCCCGATCACCCGGTGGCAGCCATCGTGGGCGGCGCCAAGGTTTCGACCAAGCTCGACCTTCTGGGCAACCTGGTCTCCAAGGTCGATATGCTGATCATCGGCGGCGGCATGGCCAATACCTTCCTGTTCGCCCAGGGCGTTGAGATCGGCCGCTCGCTGTGCGAACGCGACATGGCCGACACGGCGCGCGAGATTCTGGGCAAGGCAAGTGCTGCCGGTTGCCAGATCGTGCTGCCCACCGATGCCGTGGTGGCGGCGGAACTGAAGGAAGGCGTCGCCACGCAGGTGGTGCCCATCGGACAGATTCCTGCCGATCTGATGATGCTGGATACCGGCCCCGATTCGGCCAGGGCCATCGTGCAGCGTTTGGCCGATTGCAAAACCCTGGTCTGGAACGGCCCGCTGGGCGCCTTCGAAACCCGCCCCTTCGACATGGCCACCAATGAAGTGGCGCGGGCGGCCGCCCATCTGACCCAAACCGGCAAATTATTGACCGTGGCGGGCGGCGGCGACACCGTGTCCGCCCTGGCGCATGCCGGCGTCGAGGAACAATTCTCCTACATTTCGACGGCAGGCGGCGCCTTCCTGGAATGGCTGGAAGGCAAGATGCTGCCCGGCGTGGCGGCCTTGGGCCAAAAGCCTTCGGTCAAGAAGCTGGCTCCGCCCCCCATGCCCAAGAAGATCGCGCCCAAGCCAGCCCCGGCACCGACACCCGTGAAGGCCGAGACCAAGCAGGCTCCCACCAAAGCGCCGGACGAGAAGAAGGTGGCCGAGCCGAAAAAGGCAGCCCCCGCCAAGAAGGCCGCCCCGGCCAAAAAGCCTGCGGCGAAAAAGGCGGCTCCTGCCAAGAAGCCCGCGGCGGCAAAGAAGGCGGCCCCGGCCAAGAAACCTGCGGCGAAAAAGGCAGCTCCCGCCAAAAAGGCCGCTCCTCCGGCCAAGAAGCCTGCGGCAAAGAAGGCGGCTCCCGCCAAGAAGGCCGCTCCGGCCAAGAAGCCTGTGGCGAAGAAGGCGGCTCCCGCCAAGAAAGCCGCTCCCAAGAAAGCTGCTCCGGCCAAGAAGCCTGCGGCGAAAAAGGCGGCCCCCGCCAAGAAACCCGCCCCCAAGAAAGCCGCCCCGGCCAAGAAGCCTGCGGCGAAAAAGGCGGCTCCCGCCAAGAAGGCCCCAGCCAAGAAGCCGGCGGCCAAGAAAGGCAAGAAGAAGTAGGACACTGCGCGTCAGTCTGCGCCATCAAGACGGCGGAAGAGCGATCTTCCGCCGTTTTTTGTTTGCCTCGACAACCTCAGCCAAGGGCGAGCGTCCTGAGCAATTGACTTGCATTGGTTGAGTTGTAATAGTTGCTGATTGGAAAACGAGAGGCAAGGGGTGGCCATGCTCGATTTGCGCAAAATTGGCGCGTTAATCATCTGCTGCGTTTTTTTGTCGGCATGTCAGCAGTCGTTCAGGCTTGCCGAGCGTCCTGTTGGCGGCAAGCCTGACAACAACAAAGTCGCCCTCATGCCACTCGACATCCTCCTGAGCGAAAAAACAGCGGGGGGAATGCTGGAACCCAATGCCGTCTGGACAGAGCAGGCAAAAAGAAATTTGCTTGAGGGCCTTCGCAAGAATCCATCCTTCGGCAGGGCCGAGGTTGTTGAAGTGTCCTTGCCCCCTGTGGACTCGCCCGACGAAAAGACATTCTTATCATTTCAAAGACTGCATTCTGCTGTCGGCGCTTCCATTCTGGCCCATTCATACCAACCGGCGCTGGTTCTTCCTACAAAAGGAGCCAAGCTCGACTGGACGATGGGGCCATTGGCGCGCCAACTTCAAGACAAGACGAAGACAAGATACGCGCTATTTCTGCACGTCAACGACACATACGCCAGCGGGGGAAGAGTCGCCCTCATTATTGCCTCAGCCCTTCTCTTTGGCGTTGCCCCGGAAGGTGGAACGCAGACGGGCTTCGCGTCCCTGGTCGATCTTGAAACCGGCGATATCGTTTGGTTCAATCACCTATCAAGAAATGCTGGCGACTTAAGAAACTACGCAAGCGCCCAGGAAACCATCGACACTCTTTTCCTTGGCTTCCCGCTGGGCAAGGATTGCGGATCATGCTGAATGCGGATCGGTTGCTGGCCTTCGCACTTCTTACCCTTTCGATTTCAGCATGCGCGAACAGCACTGAACAATTTGAAAAGGGGCTTAGGGACGGCGCGATTGGCAAACCGGTGATTTCCGGCGACAGCGCGCAAAGAGAAAGGAGCGCTTCCAACGAGATCGCAACAGCATCGCTGAGCAGTTATAGCCTTGCCAACATGAAGCCAACCGAGCGTCCGGCGCTGGAAACCGATGAAGCAGGGTTATGGCTCTCTCTCGAAGACGACGAAACGAAAATCCGGTTGGCAGGCAATCGGATAACAGATGACAAGCTGAATTCGTACGTCAAAGGCGTTGTCTGCAAAATCACCGGGCCATACTGCCCGGAGTTGCGCGTTTATCTCGTACGCGTGCCGCTTTTCAATGCAAGCATGTATCCAAACGGAATGATGATTGTTAATTCAGGTCTATTGCTAAGAGCGCGCAACGAGGCGGAAATGGCCTCAGTTTTAGGTCATGAATTCGGACATTATTTGCGCCGTCACACGTTGCAACGCCATAGGGACACAAGCGCCAAGGCCGATGCGTTTGCTTTCGCTTCCTTGGGCTTGTCTGTGATCGGAGCGCCACCCGGCACGAGAGAGTTGATGGGCGTGGCGGCAGTTGCGAGCATTAGCGCATTTTCACGCGATCATGAACGAGAGGCGGATGGTTATGGCCTACGCGTTTTGTTCGACAACAACTACGATCTGTATGCCAGCCCCGCCATGTGGGAAAGGGCGCTGAAGGAAGATCAGCTTGCTACGGGCGAAGAGGAAACCTTCAGCATTTTCTTATCGCACCCTCTGTCTTCAGAACGGCTGACGGAGCAAAGAAAAATCGCCGATGGTTTGGCGTCTAGGATCAGCCATCGCGAATTGGGACGAGAAAGATATCTTGAGCACATCTTGCCGCACAGGGCCTCTTTTCTCGAAGACGAAATATCCACAAAGCCGCAGAAACATTCTTTGGCCGTCCTCGACATCCTGATCGAAGATGGCGTTCGTCTTGGCGAACTTTACTATTACAAGGGCGAGATATACCGCCGCGGCAACGCAAAGGATGGCCCGACGGAAGCGCTTAAACTTTATGAGTTGGCGCTCAAGAGCGAAGGCTTTCCCACTGAAATTCATAAATCGATCGCCCTCGCCCGCCTCGCGCTGGGACAAAAGGACAAAGCCCGCACTGAATTCGAGACCTATCTCGCAAAATCCCCCAAGGCGCAGGACGCCCACCTTGTCCGCATGCAGATTGAGGAACTGAAATGAGAGCCATTGCCCCTTTTTTCTTCCTAGCCCTCTTAGCTGTTCTGCCCTCATGTACTTATTACACGCTCGTCCCGGCAAGCAGCGCTGTGACTATAGCTGATGCCTACAGGGTTGAGGTCGACGCTCCATGGAACTCCAGAACGGTAGGCAACTCCATTTTGTGGACGCAACACGGACAGAACCTGGATAGCCTGCTGTTCTTTAAGCCTGCCGGTGATGGTGAACCCGCGGCTGCCGCCCCGTCGCAGCACGGAAAAGCGATGCCCAGGTACAAGAAAGGCATGAGTTTCGTTGAATTTCCTGAGCTTATGCGAACCAGCCTCGCCAACTTCGGTTATTCGGACATTCAAATCAGCCGCACGGAACCCTCCACCCTGGGCGGTGCCAGGGCTTTGCGCCTTGATTTTACGATGAGAACGAACAACAGCCCCCTTTTGAAGGGGTTTGCCGTCATGGGTGTAAAGGAAGAGAAGTTGTATTCGGTTATGTTCATGGCGGAAGAAACCACTTATTACCCGCTGGTTGCCCCCAGCGCAGAAAAAGTCGTTGCCAGAACCACCCTTCAGCCTTAACCCCCCGGCTTGAGGTTTAACCCAAGGCAACGTATAACGTTTCTTCTGAGATTATGGGAGACGCGGCAATGTATGTGGTTACCGGGGGGGCTGGCTTCATCGGCTCGAATATCGTGGCGGCGCTCGAAGCCCGGGGCATTACCGACATCGTGGTGGTTGATCGGCTGCGCTCGAACGAGAAATGGCGCAACTTGGCCAAGCGCGAACTGGCCGACATCGTAGCGCCCGAGAATCTGTTCCAATATCTCGACGCCAACGCCGACGCCATCAAATGCATCTTCCATATGGGCGCCATTTCGGCGACCACCGAAAAAGACGCCGACCTGATCATCACCAACAATTTCCGCCTGTCCCTGGCCCTGTGGGTATGGTGCACGGCCAATCACGTCCGCTTCATCTACGCCTCGTCGGCGGCGACCTACGGCAATGGCGAAGCGGGCTTCAACGACGACAGTTCGTCGGAAGGGCTGGCCCATCTGCATCCCATGAACGCCTATGGTTGGTCGAAGCATCTGTTCGACCGGCGCGTCTCGCGCCTGATGCACAATCCCAAGGCCTGTCCGCCGCAATGGGTGGGGCTGAAATTCTTCAACGTCTATGGCCCCAACGAATATCACAAGGGCGGCCAGAAAAGCGTGGTGGCGCAGATTTTCCCGCAGGCGGATGGCGGCAACCCCGCCCATCTATTCCGTTCGCACAATCCAAAATATCCCGATGGCGGACAGTTGCGCGACTTCGTCTATATCGACGATTGCGTCGAGGTGATGATGTGGCTGCTCGACAATCCGCAAGTGTCCGGCCTGTTCAATCTGGGCACCGGACAGGCGCGCAGCTTCCTCGATCTGGCCAGCGCCGTTTACCGGGCGCTGGGCAAGGAACCCTATCTCAAATACATCGACACGCCGATGGAGATCCGCTCGAAATACCAGTATTTCACCGAGGCGCGCATGGCGCGTTTGCGGGCGGCGGGCTATGTGCGCCCCTTCACCTCGCTGGAGGACGGCGTAACCCGTTATGTGCAGAAATATCTCGCCGCCGAAGATCCCTACAAATAGCCAGGATCGGTCATGAGCCTGCTCGCCATTCCCTTTCCGGCCTTCGATCCGGTGGCCATCGCCCTCGGCCCTTTGCTGATTCGCTGGTACGCGCTGGCCTATATCCTGGGGCTGGTTTTGGGCTGGCGCTATATCCGCAGGCTGTGCGTTCATCCGCCGCATCCGATGTCTCCCGAGCAGGTCGACGATTTCCTGACCTGGGCCACCGTCGGCGTGGTTCTGGGCGGACGCTTAGGCTATGTGCTGTTCTATCAGCCGGGTCATTACCTAGCCAATCCGCTGGAAATCTTCTCGGTCTGGAAGGGCGGCATGGCCTTTCACGGCGGAGCACTCGGCGTGATCGCGGCCCTGTGGCTGTTCGCCCGCAAGCACAAGCTGTCCTTCCTGAAAATCGGCGATCTGATCTGCGCCGCCGTGCCCATCGGCCTGTTGCTGGGGCGCATCGCCAATTTCATCAATGGCGAATTATGGGGCCGCGAAGCGCCCGAAGATTTGCCCTGGGCGATGATCTTTCCCACCGGCGGCCCCGTGCCCAGACATCCCAGCCAACTGTACGAAGCGGCGCTTGAAGGCGCTGTCCTGTTCTTGATCATGGCGGTCTTGTGGCGCAATGAGCGGCTGCGCCAGAAGCCCGGTTTTCTGGCGGGCGCCTTTCTGGTCGGCTATGGCGTCACGCGCAGCATGGCCGAATTCTTCCGCCAGCCCGACTCGTTCCTGGGATTCCTGGCGGGCGGGGCCACCATGGGCCAGCTCTTGTCCGTGCCGATGATCATGGTCGGACTCGCCCTCATGGTTTTCGCATGGCGCCAAGCAGCATCAAAGGCCTGATCCGAAGCCACGGCCCCATCGACCTCGAGCGGTTCATGGCGCTGGCGGTGCAAGACTATTACGCAAGGGGCACGGCTTTCGGGCGAACGGGCGATTTCACCACCGCCCCCGAGATCAGCCAAATTTTCGGCGAATTGATCGGCGCTTGGTGTTGCCTGACCTGGGAAAGCCTGGGCCGCCCCGATCTCTTCCATCTGGTCGAGTTGGGGCCGGGGCGCGGCGCTTTGATGGCCGATTTGTTGCGCGCAGCACAAATGTTGCCCGGCTTTCAAATGGCGGCACGCCTGCATCTGGTCGAAGCCAGCCCAGCGCTGCGCGCCCAGCAGGCCAAGGCGCTGGATGGATATGCGCCGCAATGGCACGACCGCCTGGAAACCATCCCCCATGACGCGCCCATGATTCTGGTCGCCAACGAATTTCTGGATGCGCTTCCCATACGCCAGTATGTGCGCCGAAGCACGGGCTGGCATGAAAGGTTGATCGGGCTCGACGAAAGCGGACAGTTGGTCTGGCAAACCAAATCAGACCCCGACCCAGGCCTCGTACTTCCGTCACATATGGCCGAAGCGCCCGACGGCAGCATTGCCGAAATCTGCACGCAGGCCCTTTCCTTGATCAAGGAACTGTCGCATCGGCTTGGCCAACACGGCGGCGCGGCCCTGTTTTTCGACTACGGCCCCATGGAAAGCGGCTTGGGCGACAGTTTGCAGGCCGTGAAAGGCCATGCCTTCGCAGAAGTGCTGCATGATCCTGGCGGGGCCGATTTGACGGCGCATGTGGACTTCGCGGCCCTGGCCAGACAGGCTGTCGCGCAGGGCATAAAGGCCTGGGGGCCGGTGCCGCAGGGCGTTTGGCTGCAACGCATGGGCATCTTGGAAAGAACCCGCCAATTGTCGGCCCAGGCTGATGACCGGCAACGCGACTTGCTGATATCGGGAACCAGACGCTTGATCGATCCGCAAGAAATGGGCACTCTGTTCAAGGTCTTGGCCCTGACCCAGCCTGCCGTTTCCGCTCCAACGGGTTTCGAGGTGACATGATCTCCGTTTCCGCGCTGAATGATGTCTCACGCGTCCGCCACGGTTTCTTCACGCGCCAGGGCGGCATCAGCGAAGGCATCTACGAATCCCTGAACTGCGGCTATGGGTCGGGCGACGATGCCGCCAAGGTGACCGCCAACCGCAAGGCGGCGCTGGCGGTCATGGAACAGCCGCTCTCGTCATTGGTTACGGTACGCCAGGAACACACGATCAAGGCGATTGCCGTGGACGCGCCCTTTGCCGTGGACCAACGCCCGGTGGCCGACGCGCTGGTGACGGATCGTAAGAATTTGGTGCTGGGCGTGCTGACGGCAGATTGCGCCCCGGTTCTGTTCGCCGACGGCAAGGCCGGAGTGATCGGGGCAGCGCATGCGGGATGGCGCGGCGCACTGGCGGGCATTTTGGAATCCACCTTGAAGCTGATGACCGACATGGGCGCCAAGCACCAGAATATCGTGGTCGGCATCGGCCCTTCGATCACCAGACGTTCTTACGAAGTCAACCGCGACTTCCTGATCGCCTTCATGGCCGAAACCAACGAGAACGGCTATTTCTTCCAAGAATCGGTGGTCGAGGACCGCTATAAATTCGACCTGCCCGGCTATATCTCGCGCAAACTGTCGCGGCTTGGCGTTTCCACCGTCACCCATACACCCTGCGACACCTGCCTTGAAGCGGATCGTTTCTTCAGCTATCGCCGTTCGTGCCTTCTGGGTGAGGAAAATTACGGTCGCCAATTGTCGGCCATCGTTCTCGAGGAATGATTTTCCGCCTGCGCCGCTTTTTGCTTCTTCTGCTTCTCCTGCTGCTGTCAGCCTGTCCGCAATTGCCGCAGCCCTTTCAGCATGACGGGGTCAACCCGCTTTTGCGCCTGGATGGCCGCGCTGGCGTCGCGCTGATTTTGGAATCGGGCGTGTCTAGAAATTTCGCCACGGCGCTTCGCGATTCCATGAACCGCATGGACGTTCCCGTCTTTCTGGAAGGCGCTCCGCAAAGTGCGCTGGCCTTGCGGCTTCAGCTGCGCAAGGGGTCTGAGCGCACGGGCCTGACGGAACTGGAGATGTTCTGGCAGTTGCAAGATGCCGAAGGGCTGGCGATCGGCCATTACGACCAGTTGGCCAACGTCGCACTTTCCGATTGGGAGAGGGGCGCCCCGGCCCTGATGAAGCGTTTAGCCGACGAAGCCGCCCCGAAGCTGGCAGGCTTAATGCCCATCGAGGATGGCACGCGCCCCTTGGTCAACGCGCCTAGCAAGCCAGCCGACAAACAGCTTCTTGTTCTTGAATTCGTCAAGGGAGCGCCCGGCGACGGCAACGAAGCGCTGACGCGCGCCATGCGCTTGGCCATGTCGGCCAATGGCATCGGCTTGATCGAGCAGGCTGGCCCCGGGGCATTCCGTCTGCAAGGCCAGGCCAATGTCGCCAAGGCGGGCAGCAACAGCGAATCGTTGCATTTGGAATGGCGCTTGCTTGATCCTAACGGCGCCGAAATGGCCCTTCTGGAACTGGATGGCGCGGTTCCTGCGGGATTGCTGGAAAAGCCCTGGGGGCCGATGGCGGGCGAGATTGTGGCCAGCACGGCCATCGAATTGGCGGGACTGATCAAGGATGCCGGCAAAAAGCGCTGAACTCCTTTTGAAGTTCATTTGTTGCCGGAGCGAAACAGGCGGTCAATCACCCAGATTTGCGTAGATCCGGCGCATCAGGCCGTGCAGCTTGGCTATCTCGGCTGGCGAGAAACCTTCCAAAGCTGCCCGCTCGACCGCCAGCGCCTTGGGTATCAGCGCCTCGGCGATCTTTTTGCCTTTGCCGGTCAGGCGCACCAGAACCGCTCGGGAATCTTGGGGGCTTTTCTCGCGCTTGAGCAGTCCCCTTTTTTCCATGCCGCCGATCATGCGAGACAGGGTCGAAGGATCGATGCTGGTATGGCGAGCGATGTCCGACTGCATCAACTGGCCGACATGCCAGACGCAGGCCAGCACCCGCCATTGGCCCAGCGACACGTCGTAACTTGCAAGGTCCTTCTCGAAAGCGAGAACGATGCGGCCCGCCGCCCGGTTGAGCAGGTAGGGGGTAAATCGGTCGAGATCGAATTGTGCGCTGTCCAAGCCCGTCTCCGTGCATGCGATATGTGAAATATAACGACAAGCCCATTGCAAAGGCCAACGAAATTCTGGCTTGCCTTTGTTGCAAATGCAACTATCATGTCGGCAATCAATAACGAGTAGGGATGAGACGTCATGTTGGAAGGGTGCGTTCCCTGGCCCGATGACTTCGCCAAGCGCTATCGCGCCATGGGCCTTTGGCAAGACATCACCTTGTTCGAAATGATGGAGCGTTCGGCCCAGCGCTGGCCGGATCGCGTCGCCATCGTGGATGGCTTGCAGCAGATCACCTATGCCCAATTGGTCGAGCAGGCGAGGCGGCTTTCGGCGGGCTTTCACGAACTGGGATTGAAGCCCCTGGACCGCGTGGTGTTCCAGCTGTCCAACTCGGGCGCTTTCGTGATCGCGTTTCTGGCCCTGTTGCGCATCGGCGTCATTCCGGTGATGGCTCTGCCGCCGCACCGCCAAAACGAAATCCGCCATTTCTTGAAATTCTCGGGCGCCGTCGCCTATCTGATTCCCGACCGAGTGCGCAATTTCGATTACCGGACCATGGCCCGCGAGATGCAGGCCGAGAATCCGGCCCTGCGCCATGTCATCGTCAGCGGCGAGGCTGATCAAGGACAGGTGGCGCTGTCAACTTTGATGGCCAGCGCAGCCCCCCCGCCCGACTTGCGCCCCGATCCGTCCGAAGTTGCCCTGATGTTGCTGTCGGGCGGCACCACGGCTCTGCCCAAACTGATTCCGCGCACCCATAACGACTATGTGCTGAACGCGAAACTGGCGGGAAGTGCTTGCCAGTTCGACGAGACCACCGTCTTTCTGGCGGTGCTGCCGCTGGCCCACAATTATTCCCTGGCTTGCCCCGGCATTCTGGCCGCCTTCACCTATGGCGGCAAAGTGGTGATCTCGCCAGGCCACGACGCCGACGCCATTTTCAAGACCGTCGAGCAGCAGCGCATCACGGTCATTCCGGCGGCGGTGCCGCTGATCGCCTCTTGGGTCAATTCCGACATTCCCAAAAAGTATGATCTGTCATCCTTGCGCTTGGTGCAGAACGGCGGCGCTCGGCTATCCACCGAATTGCGCGTGAAATTGCGCGCCCATCTGGGATGCCTGACGCAGGAAGATTACGGCACCGCCGAAGGGCTGATCAACCTTACCCGCCACGACGACCCCGAAGAGGTGCAGCTGACCAGTTCCGGCCAGCCCATTTGCGATCAAGACGAGATCAAGGTGCTGGACGCCAACGGCAACGAAGTGCCGGACGGCGAGCCGGGCGAACTGGCGGTGCGCGGCCCCTACACCATTCGCGGCTATTACAACAACCCCACCGCCAACGCCAAGGCCTTTACCGAAGACGGCTTTTACAAAATGGGCGATGTGGTCAGGAAGCAAGGACGCGTCATCTGGGCCGAAGGGCGCAAGGGCGATTTGATCAACCGGGGCGGCGAGAAGATCAGCGTCGATGAAATCGAGAATCTGATCTTGAAACATCCGGCGGCAAACAGCGTCGCCGTGGTGGCCATGCCCGACCCCATCTATGGCGAGAAGGCTTGCGCCTTCGTGACCTTGAAGGAAGGCCAGCGGATGGATTTCAAAAATCTTTCCGATTTCCTTCTGGCCCAGGGCATCGCAAAGTTCAAACTGCCCGAGCGCCTGGAAGTGCTGGACGAATTTCCCATCAGCCCGGCAGGCAAGATTCTGCGCCGGACCCTGCGCGACATGATCGAGGCCAAGCTGGCCGATGAAAAAGGAAACTGAGATGAGCGGCAAATTCCCCGGCGAAGACAGACTGCCCACTTTGTTCCAGCCCTATCAGTGGGGTCGCTTCAAGCTGAAGAACCGCGTGAAATACGGGGCTTGCTGCGTTTCGAACTACAACGAGCGCGATGGGCGCATCACGCCCCGAGAACTGGCGCGCACCCGCGTGATCTCGAAAACCGGCTGCGGCATGATCACCAACCAGGGCGCCTATCCCGACCCCCGAGGCGAAGGCAAGGCTTATTTCCGCCAGGTCGCCATCCATGACGACAAGTTCCTGCCGCAGTTCGAGGAAATCGCCGGATTCATCCACGACGCGGGTGCTTTGGCCGTGCAGCAGATTTTGCATGCTGGGCGTTATGGCGGCATCGATCTTGGCTATTGCGTCCAGCCCTCGGTGGTGCCGCAGACCCTGCCGCACTTCCGCCCGCCGAGAGAGCTGTCCAAGGACGACATCCGCCAAACCATCAAGGAACATGCCGACGCCGCCAAGCGCGCCGTGAAGGCCGGTTTCGACGCCACCGAAATCACCAGCTTCATGGGCTATCTGCTGGCCAATTTCTGTTCGCGCTTCACCAACCAGCGTTCGGACGAATATGGCGGCAGCATCGAAAACCGCGGGCGCTTCATGCGCGAAATGATCCACGAGATCAAAAGCGCCACACCTGACAATCCGCTGATCGTGCGCTTGAACGGCACCGAACTGATGGACCGCTGGGGCGGCAACTCGATGGATGACTGTTTCGAGTTGATGCAACAGGCCGCCGATTGCGGCGTCGACATGATCAGCGTCACCGTGGGCTGGCAGGAAGCGCCTGAATCATCCATCGGGCGCGACATCCCGCCCGGCTATTGGAATCATCTGGCGGCCAGGGCCAAGAAGCTGCTGCCCAGCATGCCGATCACGTTCGGCGTGCGCTTGCCCAGTCCGGAAATGGCCAACGACTGCATCGAAAAAGGCGAGTTCGATCTGTGGGAGGTTTGCCGCCCGCTGCTTTCCGATCCCGAGATGCTGGAAAAGGTGCGAGAAGGCAGGGACGACGAGGTGCGCCGCTGTGTTGGTTCGCTCAACTGCTTGTCGCGCCTGTTCCGCGACCTGCCCTATACCTGCACCGTCAATCCGGCCCTGGGCCATGAGGTGGAACCCGAATATCACATCACCCCGGCGGCGGTGAAAAAGAAGGTGATGGTGATCGGCGCCGGACCGGCTGGCATGGAATGCGCCATTGCAGCGCGCGGACGCGGCCATGAGGTGACGGTGTTCGAGCGTTCGGATCGCATCGGCGGCGCGTTGTTGGGCTATGCCATGAACGATCTGGCGCACAAGGAAGACCTGCTCGACATCGTGCGCTATTACGAAACCATGGCCCAGAAGAAGGGGATCGAGGTCAAATTCAATACCGGCATGGACCCCAAACTGATGCGCAGCCTGTTGCATCAGTACGACGTCGCCGTGGTGGCGACCGGAGCCAGGGTGGAGACAGAACGTTATCCCGCCTGCTCGCAAGACGGCCTGATGATGGACGCCAAGGATGTGGCGATCGGCAAGGCGGTGCCCGGCAAGCGCGTCGTCATCTTGGGGGCGGGCAAGATCGGATTGACGCTGGCCGAAGCCCTGGCCACCAAGGGCCATCAGGTGACGCTGGTGGAATCCGAAAAGCGGATCGCAGGCGATGTGATGCCCAGCTTCAAATGGCGTCATTCGCAATGGATCCAGGAATTGAAAATTCCCGCGCTCACCTCGTCGAAGGTGCTGGCCATCGGTGATGGCGGCGTGAAGATCGCCAACGACAAGGGCGAGGAAACGATTGTACCCGCCGACACGGTGATCGTGGCGGGTCCTCGCAGACCCAATCAAGACCTGATCCACGAGTTGGAATGGATGATCGACGAGGTGCATGGCTGCGGCGATTCCATGGTGCCGCGCGGCCTGACCCAGGCCATCCATTACGGCTATTGGCTGGGGGTGCGCATCTGATGATGCCGTCGCCGCAAAGCTGGCAACCCGTCTTCGACCGTCACGCCAATTTGTTCGAGGCGTTGGAAGACGGGCGCTCGCTGGCTTTCTTGGACAAATCCACCTGGGACGCCGGACAGGGCGACGCCCTGGAATGCCGACTGAACGGAAATCGCATGCTGGCCCAGGCGCAAAGCTGGGCGGGAGCGGCCAACTGCCAGGCCGACATGCTGTTCGTGGGGCTTCGCGATTCGTTTGACAGACTGGATCAGGCCAAGCCCGACGAACGCTTCGGCCTTTTGAAGGACAGCATCCACGAGGGCGATGTTTTGTTCTTCGTCATGCGCACCAAATGCACGCTGATCGATGTCGGCTGGGAGGATTTCCTCGACCAGTTGGGGTTGGCCTTCATGGGGGCGTGCCGGTGAGCATTTTCCACAATCCGATGGGTGCGCCGGAACTGGCCTGCGACAATTGCGGCTGCCGCTGGTTCGACCGCATGGCCAACGCCTGCTATGAGTGCGGCCAACCTGTCACCAAGGAAATGGTGGCCGAGTTCGATCAGGCGCTGGAAGCCTTCAACCACCAGCAGGATACTAGACTGCCCGGCAAATAATGCCGGACGGGGAAAACTATGCCGCCCCTTCCTGTCCGATCATCTGCGCGCTGAACGCCGCGTTCGATCCGGACAATTCCTGCCAGCGTTCCAGGAATCCTTCCCGTTCCATCGCGACAAGATCGACGGCGAACTTGATCGGCTCGCGGTTTATCCACTGTCTTTGCGTCATCGCCGACTCATTCATGACCACCGTGCCGCCGGTGGCCTTGGCGATCATCTCGGCGCGCCTCTGCGCCAATTCCGGCCCACTGCCGTTATTGGGCAGCTTCGAGCCGATCACCCCCCCGAAAGCATTCGACATTTCGGCATATCCCTCATTGCTGAGAGTTGCCACCGTCTTGCCGTTCAACACCACCCTGGCATATTCGCCGTAGCTGGTTTTTCCGGTGGGGCGAGTGAACATCTGCTCGATTATCTTTTTCTCTTCGAGCTTGAAGGCCTTTTCCTCTTGGGGACTTAGGCGGTGTATTTTCAACTTCTCGGGATCGATCTGCTTCATCTGCCTGATGTCAATGCGCAGGGCGGCTTCAGTGACCATGGCGCGAATCCTTTCTTGGTGAACGCAAGTAGGGAAGCAATCGCCGTGCCAGGCTTAATAAAAACTGACCGGATCGATATCGACCTGAATGCGCGCCTGCTTGGGCAGGGCGACGGCGGCCAGCCAGGCCCGCAGATAGGTTTGAATTTTAACGCCATGCGCCGCCTTGACCAGCAGGCGCGCCCGATGACGTCCGCGCAGAAGGGCCAAGGGGGCTG
Organism: Alphaproteobacteria bacterium; assembly: GCA_015231795.1. NCBI lineage: Bacteria > Pseudomonadati > Pseudomonadota > Alphaproteobacteria > Alphaproteobacteria bacterium. Next base: position 138,450 of record JADGAX010000004.1, read on the forward strand.
GCGCCGGTCCCAGCACATCGACGCCCTCTTGCCTTGGCGCGCCATAAGCCAGCGCATGGGCGGCGCGCGCCGTCATCGCTGCGTCGGGACTGGAAACGATAATGCCCGCCAACCGTCCGAAGGGCGGCATGCCCGCCTTGTTGCGCGCATCCGCCTCGGCATCAAGGAAACGTTCGATATCGCCGCTGGCCAGCGCCGCCATTACCGGATGATCGGGTTGCCACGTCTGCAAGAACACGCGGCCCGGCTTTTCGGCGCGACCCGCTCGTCCCGCCACCTGCCAGAGCAGCTGAAAACTTTTCTCGCCAGCGCGCAGATCGCCGCCCTCCAGGCCCAGATCGGCATCGACCACGCCCACCAAAGTCAGTTGCGGAAAGTGATGTCCCTTGGCCACCATCTGCGTGCCGATCAGGATATCGATCTCATGGCGCTCCATGCGCCCCACCAACTCGCCGATGGCCCGTGGGCTTTCCATCAGATCGCTGGCCATCACTTCGACGCGGGCATCCGGAAATCGCGCCACGGTTTCCTCGGCCAGCCGCTCGACGCCGGGGCCAAGGGCGACCAGCGTTTCCTTTTCATGGCAGGAAGGGCAGGCGTCGGGCGGCGGCAATGTATGGCCGCAATGATGGCAGACCAGTTTGCGTTGGGAACGATGTTCGACCATCCAGGCCGTGCAGTTGGGGCATTGAAAGCGATAGCCGCAAGCCCGGCATAAGGTGAGCGGCGCATAGCCGCGCCGGTTCAGAAACAGCAGCGACTGCTCGCCCGCCCTCAAGGTTTCTTCCAAGGCCTGCGCCAAAGGTTCCGACAGCCATGAATTGCGCCTGGGCGGAAATTTGCGCAGATCGATGCGCTTGATCAGGGGCAGTTCAGCCGACCCATGCCGCTCGGCCAGATGCAGGCGCTTATAGCGGCCCTGGCGGGCGTTGGCCGCCGTCTCCAAGGAAGGCGTCGCCGAGGCCAGGATGCAGGGAAAGTCGCCCAGATGGGCGCGCACCACCGCCATGTCGCGCGCGTGATAGATGACGCCTTCTTCCTGCTTGAAGGCTTGGTCATGTTCCTCGTCCACCACGATCAGCCCCAGATCGGGATAGGGCAGAAACAAGGCCGAGCGAGCGCCCACCACCAACCTCGCCTCTCCGCTGGCCACGGCGCGCCAAGTGTCGCGCCGCCTGGCCGGGGTGATCTCGGAATGCCAGACCGCCGGAGCCACCCCGAACCGGCCTTTAAAGCGCTCCAGCCATTGCGCCGAGAGGGCGATTTCCGGCAACAGCACCAGAACCTGCAGCCCCTTTTGCAAGGCCGCAGCAATCGCCTCGAAATAAACTTCCGTCTTGCCCGATCCGGTTACGCCGTCCAGCAGCGTCACAGAAAATCCCTCGCTTTGGCGCAGATCGTCCGCCGCTATACGCTGATCGGGCGACAAGATCGCTCCGGGCAGATGCAGATCAGGCGCTTGGAACAATCTGTGCGGCGCCATCGGGGCTTCGGCCAGTGCGCCCAGGCGGATCAGATCGCGCACGGCCCCCGGCCCTACGCCGGCCCCTTTTGCGATCTCGGGGGCAGGGCGGGCCAATCCATCGGCAAGAAGCTCTTGGATGCGCTGGCGGGCTGGCGTCGGCTTGACGGTCTCGACCATATGCCAGCGATAGGCGGCCACGTTCCTTGGCGGCTCTAGCGCTTCGGGCACGCTTAGGGCCATCTTGAGCACCGCGCCCGGCGGCGACAAGGTATAGGCCGCCACCCAATCGATGAAGCGGCGCGTCACTTGCGGCATGGGGGGCAGGTCCAGCGCCGCCTCGATGGGCTTTAAGCGGCTGGACGCCACATCGCCGGGCGGGCCGTCCCAAACGATGCCGACAAGATAACGATTCCCTAACGGAACGCGCACATACTGTCCGGGCTGGGCCATCAGACCCGCTGGCGCCACATAGTCATAGGGCCCCGCCAAAGGCAGGGGCAGCAACACGGCAAGGCGGGTATCGGGCGCGGTCATCGACATAGATTAGCAGCTTTGGGAATGACGACACCATGAGTGAAAAGCCCTTCGAAATCGACGCCATTCAGGTTCTGAAATTCCTGGAGCGCAATCCCGATTTCCTGTCCCATCATCCCCAGGCGCTGGACATTCTGGCCCCGCCTGACCGCTTTGGCGAGCGGCGCGTGGTCGATATGCAGAATATGATGATGCGCCGCCTGCAAGAGCGCATGGAGCGATTAAAGGCCGATGCGGGCGAGGTGGTGGCCATCACCAGGGCCAATCTGTCCAGCCAGGCGCGCACCCATGCCGTGGTGCTGGCCCTTTTGGAAGCCCAGGATGTAAACGGCTTTCTGCGCGTCATCGCCGAAGACCTGCCGATGCTGCTGGACCTGGATGCCGCCGTGCTGGCCTTCGAGGAAGACATCTTTCCCGAATTCCATTCGCCCGTCGTCGCCAGACTGGAAACCGGCACGGTGGCCGGATTGATGCTGGGCAAGGAAGCCTTGTTGCGCGCCAGCCTGTCCATTGAAGAGGGCCTGTACGGCGCCGCCGCCCCGCTGATTCTGTCGGATGGGTTGGGCCGCCTGTCGGTCAATGGCGTGCCCGGCCTGATGTGCCTGGGGTCGCGCTATGAAGGCATGTTCGAACCCGGCCAGGGGCTTGACCTGTTCATGTTCCTGGCCCGCGCCATCGAACGCATGGCCGAACGCGTTCTCAATCACCGATGAGCAATCTCGCCTTCCAGGCGGCGCCCGACGTGGCGCAAGCGGCCCTGGATTGGCTGGGCTGGCTTAGGAATGAAAAGCGCGCTTCCAAACACACGTTGGACGCCTATGGCCGCGATCTGGCGGCCTTCCTCTCCTTCCTGACCCAGCATCTGGGCGCGCCCGCCACGCTTAGCGCCTTGCAGGGCTTGAAGCCCTTCGATCTGCGCGCCTTCCTGGCCAAGCGCCAGGCCCAGAACATCTCGCGCACCTCGCTGGCTCGTGAATTGTCGGCCCTGCGCGGTTTCTTTCGCCATCTGGACAGCAATGGCTTGGTGCATAATCCGGCCATCGCCGCCATCCGCTCGCCCAAACTGCCCCGCAGCGTGCCCAAGGCCTTGAACCAGGACGACGCGCTGGCGGCACTTGACGCCACCAACGACCTCGACCAGCCCGCCTGGATGAAGGCCCGCGATCAGGCCCTGTTCGCGCTGCTGTACGGGGCCGGGCTGCGCTTGGCCGAGGCGCTGTCCTTAAAGCGGGGCGATCTTCCCCTAGGCGACGCCATGGCCATCACCGGCAAGGGCGACAAGACCCGCATCGTGCCCATCTTGCCCTTGGTGGCCGAAGCGGTGGCGAATTACGCGGCGCAATGTCCCTATCAGGGCGATGGCGAGGCGCTTTTGTTCGTGGGGGCCAGGGGTGGACCCTTGAATCCCGGCGTCGTGCAGCGCCAGATGCGCCGCGTGAGAACCCTGCTGGGCTTGCCCGACAGTGCGACCCCGCACGCGCTGCGCCACAGTTTCGCCACCCATCTGCTGGGGTCCGGCGGCGATCTGCGCACCATCCAGGAATTGCTGGGCCATGCCTCGCTCTCGACCACCCAGCGCTATACGGCGGTGGACGAGGCATCTCTCATGCGCACCTACAACGCCGCCCATCCCAGGGCGAAGGGGTAAGTTCATTCGCTATCAGCGAATTTCCCTCTTGACGCGATATTCGCTATTAGCGAAGATGGAGGTATGAAGCTCATTCTGGTCCCCGCAGCGATCAAAGTGCTTTCGAGACTTCCCGCCAGGGACACGCGGGCATTGATGGAAAAAATGAAGGCGGTAGCGCAGAACCCGAAGGGGGATTATCCCTGGGCCTTGCGTTTGACCAACCATCCGGGCTTTCGCATTCGACACGGCGACTGGCGCGCCATCTATCGTCTGGACTTTGAAACAGGCGAAATGATTGTGGACAGAATTGCCAAGCGAGAAGAGGTGTACCGATGAACGTGATCCGCCCATTGGCTGAAACCAAAGACACCGTAACGCTGACCCGAGCCGACTACGAGGGTTTGCTGGAAGCGCTGGAGGATGCGGAAGACATTGCGACGCTGAAAGCAGCCGAAGCCGAGGAAGCGCGAGTTGGCAAGGAAGCCTACCGCGCTGAGGCGGTTCCCGGCGAGTTGGTCATGCGCCTGATCGAGGGCGAGCATCCGGTGCGCGTCTGGCGCGAACATCGCGGCCTGACCGCCAAGGCGTTGGCGGAAAAGGCTGGCGTCAGCGCCGCCTATCTTTCAGAAATCGAGTCCGGCAAAAAGCCCGGCAGCCTGGACGCCATGGCCAAAATCGCTCGCGCTCTGGGCGTGCAGGTGGACGATCTGGTGGTGTGGGAAAGGGTAGACGACAAACAGCAATAAGCCCCCGGTTTCCCGGGGGCTTGTCTGCTCGTACGACCCAAGGAAAAGTTACTTGGCGGCGGCGACGGCGGCGTCGTAATCGGGTTCCTGCGCGATTTCGGGAACCAGTTGCGAATAGGTCACCTTGCCGCCCTTGATCACCACCACCGCGCGGGCCAGCAGGCCAGCCAGCGGGCCATCGACGATCTTCACGCCGTAGCGGGTTCCGAAATCCTTGTCGCGCATGTCGGAAACCGACATCACCCGGTCAAGGCCTTCGGCGCCGCAAAAGCGCTTGAGGGCGAAGGGCAGATCGGCCGAGGCGCACAGCACGACGGCGCTGCCCAGCTTACTGATTTCGGCGTTGAAGCGGCGCACCGAGGCGGCGCAAACCGGCGTATCGACGCTGGGGAAGATGTTCAGAACCACCGTCTTGTCGGCCAGATCCTTCAGGCTGACATCGCCAAGATCGGTATTGACCAGCTTGAAGTCGGGAGCGGAAGCGCCATTGGCGGGAAGCTGGCCGTTGGTGTTGATGGGATTGCCTTTGAGGGTAATCGAAGCCATGGATCAAATCTCTCCAGTTGAAAGGGCATAAACACCCACAAAGAGTGGGGAGCTAGGCCGGAAAGTTCAAGCCGTGACATAGGTGAATTTTTAGCGTAGCGCCGGTTTGGCCAGCAGGGCCAGGGCCAAGGCTCCGGGAATGGCGGCCAAGCCCAGAACGGCGAAGCCCAGTCCGTACCCCAAGGACGAGGCTCCGCCGCCCAGATCGATGGCCATGCCCATGGCGACGGGGGCCGCGAAGGCGCAGCCGAACCCCACCACGGAATGCAAGGCCATGGTGGCTCCGCGACGCCCCTGTTCGGCCGCCTGAATGGCGCCCGCCGTCAAGGCCGCCGAATCGCCCAGGATCAGAATGCCATGCAGCAGACACAGGCTTGCCACCCAGACATACGGGCCTTCAGCCGCGAATCCGATGCCCACGGCCAGCGCCCCGCTGGCCAGAAGCGCCGCCAGCACGGATTTGCGCCGCCCGAACTTCATGGCCAACTCGCCGCCGATAATGCTGGAGGCCATGCCCGACAACGACACCAGACTGGCCATGGCAGCCGGACCGGGTGCCCCCAAATCGTCGCTTGATGATTGCGCCGCCGCGTAAGTCAGAAAGGCCACCATCCAGCCGCGCTGTCCGAACAATTCCCAGCAATGAGCGCCGTAAGCCAGGATATAGCCCATCGCTTCTTTGTTGCGCAGCACGGGGCGGAAATCCAAAAGATGCCCGGGTTGCGGCGGGGGCGGCACGCGCCTCGCAAGAAAGACGAAGGCCAGCAGAAGGGCCGAGGCGGCACCCGTGGAAGATAGCAAAAATGCCGCCTGCCATCCCAGATGCTGGGCCGACCAACCCGAAACGGCGTAACCCAAAGCCGAACCCAGGCCGAAACTGGCGGTGTAAAAGGCGCTGACCCGGGCCGATTTGGAACCTTCATAGCGATCAAGAAGCGCCTTCAGGCCTGGCATATAGACGGCAGCCAACCCAACGCCTGCCAGCCCCTGAAAGATAAGGGCGGTCCAAAAACCGTCCGCCAACAAGGCGAAGGCCAGATTGGACAGCAGCAAGATGAAAGCGCCCAGCAGGAAGATGCGCTTGGCGTCGACGCGGTCGGCCAGGGCGGACAGCCAAGCCACGGCCAGCGTGTAGCCCGCGAAATAGATGCCGTTGATCCAGCCCGCCTGCGCGTTGGAAAGCCCCCACTGCGCCTGCAGCAGCGGCAGCAAGGACGGAAAGGCGAAGACACCCATCACCGCCCCCACCAGGGACAGGCACATGATGGCGACGAGCGGAACAGGCTTCATAGGTTCAAAGCCCTCAGCGGTCAGCTTTCACGGCAGAAAGCTGATTGCTCAGATATGGATGGCCCGGCCATCGGCGGCCAGCGCCGCTTCCTTCAAGGCTTCGCCCAAAGCCGGATGGGCATGGCAGGTGCGGGCGATGTCTTCCGAGGACGCCCCGAATTCCATAGCCAGCACGGCTTCGGCGATCAGGTCGCCCGCATGGGGGCCGATGATGTGAACGCCCAGCACGCGATCGGTTCTGGCGTCGGCCAGCAGTTTGACGAACCCCTCGCTCTCGCCCATGGCGCGCGCTCGGCCATTGGCGGTGAAGGGGAACTTGCCGGTCTTGTAGGCAACCCCTGCCGCCTTCAATTCCTCTTCGTTGCGGCCCACCGAGGCGATTTCCGGCCAAGTATAGACCACGCTGGGAATGGCGTCGTAATTGACATGCCCGGCCTTGCCCGCCAACAGCTCGGCCACGGCCATGCCCTCGTCCTCGGCCTTGTGGGCCAGCATGGCGCCGCCGATCACGTCGCCGATGGCGTAAATGCCCGGCACATTGGTTTGGAAATGCCGATCAACCTTCACGAAACCCTTGGGCGTGAGTTCGACGCCCGCCTGATCCAGCCCCAAGGCATCGACATAGGGTTTGCGGCCCACGGCCACCAGCACGCATTCGGCTACGATGTCTTCGGGCGAACCGCCAGCGGCGGCCTCGGTGGACAAAGTCACGCCGGATTTGCCGGTCTTGGCGGCGACCACCTTGCGCGACAATTTGAAAGTCACGCCCTGCTTGGCCAGGATGCGCTGCGCATGCTTGGCCACTTCGCCGTCAAACGGCGGCAAAATCCGGTCGAGATATTCGATCACGGTGACGTCGGCGCCCAAGCGGCGCCAAACCGATCCCAATTCCAGCCCGATCACGCCAGCCCCGATCACCGCCATCGATTTGGGCACCTTGGGCAGCGCCAGCGCGCCGGTGGATGAAACGATCTTTTTCTCGTCGATCTCGATGCCGGGCAGACGCATCACGTCCGAACCGGTGGCGATCAGAATATTCTTGGCCGCCAGTTTCTCGGCGCCGCCCGCGTTCAACGAGACGTCAACCTGCCCCGGAGCGATGACCCGCCCCGAACCGACGAAATAGGCCACCTTGTTTTTCTTGAACAGAAACTCGATGCCCTTGGTGTTGTCGGCCACCACCTTGTCCTTGTGGGCCATCATGGCGGGAAGGTCGAGTTCGATGCCGCCCAGCTTCACGCCATGACGGGCAAAGTCATGTCCCGCCGCCTCGAAATGGTGCGACGAGGTCAGCAAGGCCTTGGAAGGGATGCAGCCCACATTCAGGCATGTCCCTCCCAAGGTTCCCCGCTTCTCAACGCAAGCCGCCTTCAGACCCAATTGGGCGGCGCGGATGGCGGCCACATAACCGCCAGGCCCACCGCCGATGACAACCAGATCGAATTCTTGGCTCACGAATAGTCCCTTACTTCTTGACGGGCGCCTTCTTGACCACCTTCTTGGCCGGAGCCGGAGGAGCGGTCAGCACCTTGTTGGCCTCGGCGACCAGGGCATCGACCTGAGCGTCGCTGGCCTTGGACGTGCAGGCGGTCGCCAACTGGTCGCGCAGCTGGCCAGCCTTGTCGAACTGGGTGGGGGTGAGCTTGGTGTAAGCCCCCAGAATGGCGCCATCCAGCTTCTTCAATTCAGTCTGGCACTTGGTCAGCGCCGGAGCAGCCGCCGGAGCGGGCGCCGCAGCCGCCTTGGCCGGAGCCGCGGCAGCACTGTCCTTGGCGGCATTGTCGGCCACGAACTTGTCCATCGCCTCGCCGCCGCAGGCGGCCAGGCCAAAACAGATCAACGCTACCGTGGAAATTTTCTTGAACATCATACTCCCTCCCTTTTGTTTCGTAGAAACGCTGGTGCTTACTTCTTGCTGGATTCCTGTACGGCTTTGTCGTTCATGTCCTTCAGATCCTGCATCAACTTGGTGCCGCTATCTCCCAGATAGCAGGCCGACAGACCCAGGCAGACCAGAACGACGGTGGTGACTTTGCGCAGCATCGACTTCTCCCTTTTGACACGCGAAGCTGACGTTTAGGGAAACCGGAAAAGAGTTAGATATCAAGAAGAATCCGCTGGGGGTCTTCAATGCACTCCTTGACCCGGACCAGGAAGGAGACGGCTTCCCGCCCATCGATGATCCGGTGATCGTAGGAAAGAGCCAGATACATCATCGGGCGGGCCACGATCTGGCCATTCACCACCATCGGGCGCTCCTGAACTTTATGCATGCCTAATATGCCGGACTGGGGCGGGTTCAAGATGGGGGTGCTCATCAGCGACCCGTAAACGCCGCCATTCGAAATGGTGAAGGTGCCGCCCGTCAGGTCGTCCAGGCCCAGCTTGCCGTCGCGCGCCTTTCTGCCCAAATCGCCGATGGTCTTCTCGACCTGAGAAAAGGACAGTTGGTCGGCATTGCGCACCACCGGCACCACCAAGCCTTGGGGCGTGCCGACGGCGACGCCGATGTCGTAATGGTTTTTGTAGACCAGTTCGTCGCCGTCGATCTCGCCATTGACGGCGGGGAATTCCTTCAGGCCCACAATGGCGGCCTTGACGAAGAAACTCATGAAGCCCATGCGCACGCCATGTTTCTTTTCGAAACCGTCCTTGTACTGGTTGCGCAGGGCCAGCAGGGCCGTCATGTCCACCTCGTTGAAGGTGGTCAGCATGGCCGCCGTGTTCTGGGCTTCCTTCAGGCGCTCGGCAATGCGCTTTCTAAGCCGCGTCATGCGCACGCGTTCCTCGTTGGCCTGGGGCGCGCGGGGCGCCGCCGGGGCGGCAACGGGCTGCGGGGCGGCGGCGGGCGCTGGTTTCTTCTCGAGGTGATTGACCACGTCTTCCTTGGTCACCCGGCCATCCTTGCCGGTTCCTGAAATCGCCGATGCGTCCAGCTTGTGCTCTTCCACCATGCGTTTGGCGGCGGGCATCAAGGGGGCGGCTTCGGGCTGGACGGCAAGCACGGATGCGGGTGCTGCGGCAACGGCGGGCTTGGGCGCGGGCTGCGCCCCCGCCTTGGCGTCCACGCTGCCCAGAAGCGCGCCGACGCCGACATTGGACCCCGCAGGGGCGTCGATAGCGGCCAGAACGCCCGAGGCCGGAGCGGGCACTTCGACCGTGACCTTGTCGGTTTCCAACTCGACCAGCGGCTCGCCCGAGGCCACGGCCTCGCCAACCGCCTTGAACCATTTGGCCACCGTGGCTTCGGTAACCGATTCGCCAAGCGCCGGAACGGTGATGGGACTGGCCATGCTCTACCTCTTGACGGTGATGCGTGATAAGGGGGTGGCGCGCCGGAATGGCTGCGTCAAACTGTCGAAGCTCCAAGCCAGAGCCTGATCGACCAACTCGGCCTGTTCCTGCACATGCTGGCGATGCCAGCCGGTGGCTGGCGAGGCCGACGCCTTGCGCCCGGCGTAATAGGCGTGACGATGTTTGTGGCCCACTTCATCAAGCGCGAATTGCAGGCGGGGCAGCACGAACATCCAGGCTCCCATATTGGCCGCCTCTTCCTGGCACCAAATGACCCTGGCGTTGGAATAGCGCGCCAGTTCCTTCAACAGGTGGTCCTTGGGCCAGGGATAAAGCTGCTCGACGCGCAGGATGGCGACATCCTTAAGGCCGCGCTTGGCGCGTTCCTCGGCCAGATCGTAATAGACCTTGCCCGAACACAGCACCACGCGCTTGACCGACTTGTCGGCCACCAACTCCTCCTTCTCGGCCAGCAGGCGCCAGAAGCGCGAGCCGGGTCCGAAATCGGCCAGCGGGCTGACGCAGGCCTTGTGCCGCAACAGCGACTTGGGCGTCATGACGATCAGGGGCTTCCTGAAATTGCGCCGCACCTGGCGACGAAGCGCATGGAAGAAATTGGCGGGCGTGGTGCAATTCAACACCTGGATATTGTCCTCGGCGCACATTTGCAGATAGCGTTCCATCCGGGCCGAGGAATGTTCCGGCCCCTGGCCTTCCATGCCGTGCGGCAACAGCATGACCAAGCCCGACATGCGCAGCCACTTGCTTTCGCCCGATGAAATGAACTGATCGACCACCACCTGGGCGCCGTTGGCGAAATCGCCGAACTGGGCTTCCCACAAAACCAACGCATGCGGCTCGGTGGTCGAATAGCCGTAATCGAAGCCCAGAACGCTGGCTTCCGAAAGCGGCGAATCGATCACTTCGAAACGGGCCTGATCGGGCGACAGATTCGACAAGGGCGCAAAGCGCTTTTCGGTCGTCTGATCGGTCAGCACGGCATGGCGCTGCGAAAAGGTGCCGCGCCCGCAATCCTGGCCCGACAGGCGCACCGGCGTCTTTTCCATCATCAGCGTGCCGAAGGCCAACGCTTCGCCGGTCGACCAATCGATGCCTTGGCCCGATTCAACCGCCTGCTTCTTGGCTTCAAGCTGGCGCAGGATTTTCTTGTTGGCGTCGAAACCCTGGGGCACCACGCATAGTTTGGCGCCCACTTCCTTCAAACGCTCAAGCGAGACGGCGGTCGGCTCGTCGCGGAATTCCTCTTCCTCGCTCAACTGGGCCAGCCCCTGCCACTTGCCTTCCAGCCAATCGTCCTTGTTGGTTTTGAAACTCTGCGCCGCCTGATATTCCGCTTCCAGCATGGACAGGAACTTGTCGTACATGGCCTTGCCGCCCGCCTGATCCAGCACGCCCTGGCTGGCCAGCTTCGCGGCGTAGATGGTGCGCGTCGTCGGGTGGGCCGCGATCTTTTTGTACATCTGAGGCTGGGTGAAGGCGGGTTCGTCGGCCTCGTTATGGCCCTGGCGGCGATAGCAGACCATGTCCAGCACCACGTCGGCCTTGAAGGTCTGGCGGAATTCGGTGGCGATTCTGGCCACATGCACCACCGCCTCGGGATCGTCGGCGTTCACATGGAAGATGGGGGCCTGCACCATCTTGGCGACATCGGTGCAATAGGGGCTTGAGCGCGAGAAGCGCGGGCTGGTGGTAAAGCCGATCTGGTTGTTGATGACGATATGGATGGTGCCGCCCGTCATGTAGCCGGTCAGTTGCGACAGCGCGAAACATTCCGCCACCACGCCCTGGCCCGCGAAGGCGGCGTCGCCATGTAGCAGCACGGCCATCACCTGGCTGCGCTCGGCATCGCCGCGCTGGTCCTGCTTGGCCCTGACCTTGCCCAGCACCACCGGATCGACGATTTCCAGATGCGAGGGATTGGGCGTCAGCGACAGATGCACGGTGTTGCCGTCGAATTCGCGGTCAGCCGAGGTGCCAAGATGATATTTCACGTCGCCGGAACCTTGCACATTCTCGGTGTGCGAGGGATTGCCCTGGAATTCCGAGAAGATGGCGCGGTAGGGCTTGTGCAGAATGTTGGCCAGCACGTTCAAGCGGCCGCGATGCGCCATGCCGAAGATGATTTCCCTAAGGCCCATCTGGCTGCCGCGCTTGATGATCTGCTCGATGGCGGGAATGACCGTCTCGCCGCCTTCCAGGCCAAAGCGCTTGGTGCCGGTATATTTCACCTGCAGGAATTTCTCGAAACCTTCGGCTTCGGTCAGGCGCTCCAGGATCGCTTGCTTGCCCTTGTCGGTGAATTCCGTGCGGTTGCCGACATTTTCGATGCGCTTCTGAATCCAGGCCTTCTGATCAGGATCCTGGATATGCATGAACTCGACGCCGATCGAACCGGCATAGGTCTCCTTCAAGACCTGGGTGATCTGGCGCAGCGTGGCCGTTTCCAGGCCCAGCACGTAATCGAGAAAGATCGGCCGGTCGAGATCGGCCTCGGTAAAGCCGTAGGTCCGCCAGTCAAGCTCGGGATGGGGCTGCGGCTCTTCCAACTGCAAGGGATCGAGATCGGCCAGCAGATGGCCGCGCACGCGAAAACTGCGGATCAGCATTAGGGCGCGGATGGAATCCAGCGTGGCGGCGCGCACCTGTTCGGGCGTGATGCCTCCCGCCTTGGCGTCCTTGCCCTTGGCGGGCGTTGCCGGCTTGGCGTCGGGATCAAGGCTGCCGATCACCTTGGCGTCCGAAGGCCGCCAACTGGCACCTTGCAAATCCTTCAGCACATTGGGAGCGCTGTCGGCCAGCTCTTGGAAAAACGAAGCCCAGCCCGGATCGACAGAGGCAGGGTTCTCGGCCCAGCGCGATTGCATCTGGGACAGAAACACGGCGTTGGCGCCGTATAGGGCGGTTGGGTCCAAGTGCTGGTGCTCTCCGAATTTGATTTTGTTATTGCCGGTCATGGGGAGGCCTCTCCCGCCTCCCCACACCGGTTTAATGGGTATTGCCTCTCAGCCTTTCAAGAGCTTGACCATGGTGCTGCCCAGCGCCGCCGGGCTTTCCGCCACGGCAATGCCTGCCGAACGCATGGCTTCCATCTTGTCGCCAGCCGTGCCCTTGCCGCCCGAAATGATGGCTCCGGCATGGCCCATGCGCCGCCCCGGAGGAGCGGTCACGCCAGCGATGAAGCCGACGACGGGCTTCTTGATCTTGGAACGCTTCAGGAAGTCGGCAGCCTCTTCTTCGGCCGAACCGCCGATTTCGCCGATCATAATGATCGACTGCGTCTCGGGATCGCTTAAGAACAGGTCCAGGCAGTCGATGAAGTTGGTGCCGTTGACCGGATCGCCGCCGATGCCGATGCAGGTGGTCTGGCCCAGACCGGCGGCGGTGGTTTGCGCCACCGCTTCATAGGTCAGGGTGCCCGAGCGCGACACGATGCCGACCGACCCCTTCTGATGGATATGGCCCGGCATGATGCCGATCTTGCAAGCGCCCGGCGTGATGATGCCCGGGCAGTTGGGTCCGATCAGACGGGTCTTCGACCCGGCCAGCGCCCTTTTCACCCGCACCATGTCCAGCACGGGAATGCCTTCGGTGATGCAGACGGCCAGTTCGATTCCGGCGTCCATGGCTTCCAAGATGGCGTCGGCCGCGAAGGGCGGCGGAACATAGATCGCGGAAGCGGTGGCGCCGGTGGCGGCCACGGCGTCGGCCACCGTGTTGAAGACCGGCAGGTCAAGATGCTTGGTGCCGCCCTTGCCGGGTGTCACGCCGCCCACCATCTTGGTGCCATAGGCGATGGCCTGTTCGGAATGGAAGGTGCCCTGCGCGCCGGTAAAGCCCTGGCAGATCACCTTGGTCTGTGCATTAACGAGAACGGCCATCTTACTTAGCCTCCTTGACGGCCTTGACCACCTTTTCGGCGGCGTCGGCGAGATTGTCGGCTGAAACGATGGGCAGGCCGGAATCGGCCATGATCTTCTTGCCCAGCGCCACGTTGGTGCCTTCCAGACGCACCACCAGGGGCACGTTCAGGCTGACTTCGCGGGCCGCCGCGACGACGCCCTCGGCGATGACGTCGCAACGCATGATGCCGCCGAAGATGTTGACCAGAATGCCTTCGACGTTCGGGTCGGACAGGATGATCTTGAAGGCGGTGGTGACGCGCTCCTTGGTGGCGCCGCCGCCGACGTCCAGGAAGTTGGCAGGCTCGCCGCCATACAGCTTGATGATGTCCATGGTGGCCATCGCCAGACCGGCGCCGTTGACCATGCAGCCGATGGAACCGTCCAGCTTGATGTAGTTGAGCGAATGGCGGGCGGCTTCCAACTCGGCCGGATCCTCTTCGCTTTCGTCGCGCATTTCTTCCACCGCCTTCTGGCGGTAAAGCGCGTTGTCGTCAAAGTTCATCTTGGCGTCGAGCGCGATCACCTCGCCCGCCCCCGTGACGACCAGCGGATTGATTTCCACCACCGAAGCGTCGAGGCCCAGGAAGGCTTCGTACATGCCCGAGACGAACTTGGTGAAAGCCCCCACCTGCTTGCCCTCAAGCCCCAGCCCGAAGGCCAGCTTGCGGCAGTGATAGCCCTGAACGCCGGTCACCGGATCGATGGCCTGCTTCAGGATTTTTTCAGGCGTATGGGCCGCCACTTCCTCGATCTCCATGCCGCCTTCGGTCGAGGCCATGATGGTGACCTGCGACGTGGCGCGGTCGATCAGCATGCCGAGATACAGCTCGCGCTTGATGTCGCAACCGGCCTCGATATAGAGACGCTTGACTTCCTTGCCGGTGGCGCCGGTCTGTTTGGTGACCAGTACGCCGCCCAGCATTTCGTTGGCATGCGACTTGACCTCGTCGACCGACTTGGCCAGACGCACGCCGCCGCCCGAGCTTTCCTTGCCCTTGAACTTGCCCTTGCCGCGTCCGCCAGCGTGGATCTGGCTTTTCACGACATAGACCGGACCCGGCAGAGACTTCGCCACATCCTCGGCCTCCTTGGCCGAATAGGCGACGCCGCCTTGCAGCACGGCCACGCCGTACTTGGCCAAAAGCTGCTTGGCCTGATACTCATGGATATTCATCTAAAACGTCTCCTTGCCCTTATTGATCTTATCCCATCAGCCCCTTGGCGGTGGCGATCAGCGCCCGCACCGCATTGGCCGACTTGTCGAAACCGGCCTGCTCTTCGGCATCCAGTTCGATCTCGACGACGCGCTCGACGCCCTTGGCGCCGATCACCACCGGCACGCCCACGAAGATGTCGTCTGGCTGCTTGTACATGCCCTTCTTGACCAGGGCGGCGCAAGGCAGCACGCGCTTCTTGTCCTTCAAGAAACATTCCGCCATCTCGACGCCTGCCGCGGCGGGCGCATAAAAGGCCGAACCGGTCTTCAGAAGATTGACGATCTCGGCGCCGCCGTCGCGGGTGCGCTGGATCATGGCGTCCAGCTTTTCCTGCGTCGTCCAGCCCATCTTCACCAGATCGGGCAGCGGGATGCCGGCAATGGTCGAATAGCGGGCCAGCGGCACCATAGTGTCGCCGTGACCGCCCAGCACGAAAGCCGTCACGTCTTCCACCGAGACGTTGAATTCGCGGGCCAGGAACAGGCGGAAACGCGCCGAATCAAGCACGCCAGCCATGCCGACGATCATGTGGGCGGGCACGCCCGAGGCTTCTCTAAGCGCCCAGACCATGACGTCCAGCGGGTTGGTGATGCAGACGATGAAGGCGTTGGGGCAATTGGCCTTGATGCCAGCGCCCACCGATTGCATCACTTTCAGATTGATGCCGACCAGATCGTCGCGGCTCATGCCGGGTTTGCGCGGCACGCCAGCGGTGACGATCACCACGTCGGCGCCCTTCAAATCGGCATAGTCGTTGGTGCCGCTATAGGCGGCGTTGCAGCCTTCGATGGGCGTCGACTGGGCGATGTCCAGCGCCTTGCCCTGGGGAACGCCTTCGGCGATGTCGAACATCACGACGTCGCCCAGTTCCTTAAGGCCGATCAGGTGAGCCAATGTGCCGCCGATATTGCCGGCGCCGACCAGTGCGATCTTTTTGCGTGCCATAGAAGAACCTCAAAGCTCTGGGTTTCGGATGGAAGAGAATGCCTGTGCTTGATCAAGCAAGGCACCCCACTTATGGGTGGTGCCTTACTACCTCGTTTCCCTACCCAACGCAAGCACCTGGAAACGGCCAGGATGGACATTCCTGCCCCATCCATGCAACATCAGGAAGATGCTGACTTATTTCCGTTATTCCTTACGCCATGTAAAGCGCATTTCGCGGCCAGCCATCATATTGCTGGCCGCCCACGCATTTTTCTGCCCGCAGGCAGGCCAGGCTGCGGAAATCTTGAAGCTGGGCTTCGTAACCTCGCTCAGCGGCGGCACGGCCAATCGAGGCCAGGATTTCGCGGACGGATTCAAGCTGGGACTGAAAGGCCTGGGCGGAAGGCTTGGCGGGGTCGAGACGGATTTGATCCTAATCGACGACCAGGGCCAGCCGGAAGCCGCCGTCAAGGCTGTCGGGCGCATGATCGAGCGCGAGCATGTGCATCTGATCAGCGGACCTGCGTCGCCGGAGACCGTTCTGGCGGTTGCGGCAGCGGTCAAAACAGATGGCGGCCCCTTATTCGTCAGCCCCGCCTTCGGACCCGTCTCGCTGGCCGGAGCGGATTGCCGTCTGGGTTTCTTCTCGCTGGTTCCCTCGGACGACGTGTTTGCGGAAACCTTGGCTCGCGCCTTGGCCAGTGAATCGCCGGGCGGCGCAGTGGCAGCCCTGATCCCCGCCAATGTCTTGCGGGCGGCTAGGCAGGCGGAAACCATGCGCGCCCTTCTGCCCGACCTGGAACTGCTTGAGACGGCGGCTGGCGAACTTGTTTTCGACAAATCCTTTCAGGCCATCAAGGCGAGCCAGCCCAGAAGCGTCGCGGTTCTGCTGGGCGGCGGCGTTGGCATTGGCTTTCTGCGCCAGATGCACGCCAAAAGTCTGAAAGGCGGCAAGACCGTTTACGTCGACTGGCCCTTGATGGAACCAGCCCATTTGCAGGCCCTGGGCGAAGCCGCCATCGGTTTAAGGACGATTGCGCCCTGGGCCGACGATGCCGAGAACCCCATAAGCCACAAATTCGCAACCGATTTCGAGGACGAATATAGAACGCCGCCGTCCAGTTTCGCAGCCCTCGGCTACGATCTGGCCCTGCTTCTCGATCAGGCCGTCAAGAACATGGGCGGCCGGGTGGCCGAGCGCAGCCAGTTCGCCAAGGCCTTGGCCAATTCCCAAGTGCAAGGCGCCAGAGGGCCGGTCCGCTTCGCCAACAATCACTTCGCGCTAACCCCCTTGCATCTGCGCGAGGGGATGCGCGACGCCAAGGGACGCCTGCTGGCTGGCCGCAAGTCGGCTGTTGTCGCCAGCGTCGACCGACATGCGGGGGCCTGCCGCCTGACGGCGCCCGAGGCTCCGGCGCCAGAAGAAACCAGCAACGCAAAGAAGCCCGTAAAACGGCCTTAGCTTTAGCGAAGGATGCCGCCAAAGCGGAAGAAATAGGATGGATGCAAGGGAGGCAGAGGGCCTTCCGCCGTCTCCAATCCGTTCATCAGTTGCGCCTCGGCGCCTTCGTGCAAATGGGTGTAAATCTCCTTGCACAGCCGCCGGGCCTGGGTTCCGGCCCATTTCTCGGGCAGCAGTTCGCTGGGCAGCAAGGGATCGCGCAGCAGCACCCGGCGAAAATCGTGCAGCATCAAGATGCGAAGCGCAAAAGCGGTGGCCGAATCTGGTTTCTCGCCCGCCGCCAACTGATCGAGAACCGGTTTGAAGCGGGACAGAAAGCCCTGATAGCCCTTGGACAGACCGTCCAGGTCCCAGCTTTCGCGCACCAGTTCCTTCAGGGCCTGCGCGCCTTGGGGACGCACATGGCGCGACTTCATCACCACCACGTCGTCGATCATTTCATGCGTGTCCAGCGTGGCCGCCAGTTCGGCGGCGTCCGCATTGGGATGCGCCAGCAAGTTTGGCCCCACTTGGCCGAACCCCTGCCAAGCCAGTTCGTTGCGCAGCAGGTCGCGCCGCTCGGTCGAAACGCCGCCTGTCAAAATCAGCACCAAATGCCAATCGCCGTCCCAGGCGATTTCCAAGGGGGCGTAAATGCGCCGGTAAGCCGCCTCGAAGCGCCGCCAGCCGATTTCCGTCAGGCCATAGGTCGAACGCCGCCCGATGGGGGTCGCCTTCAGCCATTCGTCCTTGATCAGACGAAAAACCGCCGTGCGCACCATGCGCTCGGACATGCCCAAAGGCTCCATCAGCCCGATCAGGTTGCCCAGCCACACCGTGCCGCCATGCGGGCCGATGGCGTCGCCATAGACCGTGACGATCAGCGACTTGGCCCGGGGCTTCAACTCCGCAAGCAGCTTATGGGTAAGGGCGATCAGACGGGGCTTGGCATTCACGGCGAGAAAAACTTTCGAAACGAGGCGGCCACAAGAAACTCATACGCAGAATCAAACCTTTGACCAATAGGAAATCGTGTCCATAATGCCCGATGCGCCGTTGGTCCGGCAATATGATACAGATTTTGCTAGCTTCAGGCAAAAAATTGCGGCAAAATGGTACTACAAAGCCGGATTAACGCGGCACGAACAAGTTTATGGGAGGATTGGATGAGCATGAAATCGTGGAAAAACCTTGCCTCGGCGGCTGCCGTGGCCCTGACCGCCTCTTTCGGCGCGGCCCAGGCGGCTGAACCCATCAAGATCGGCGCGTTCCTGTCGGCTACCGGCCCAGCCTCGTTCCTGGGCGACCCGGAAAAGAAGGTGTTGGAAAAGTACGTCGCCGAATACAACAAGGCGGGCGGCATCATGGGCCGCAAGATCGATCTGATCCTTTATGACGACGCGGGCGCCGCCGACAAGGCCTCCAGCTTCGTCAAGCGCCTGATCGAGAACGACAAAGTCGATGTGATCGTCGGCGGTTCGACCACCGGCACCACCATGGCGGCCGTTCCCCTGGTCGAGGCGGCGGGCGTGCCCTTCATTTCGCTGGCGGGCGCCGTCGTCATCATCGAGCCGGTGAAGAAGTGGGTCTTCAAGACCCCTCACACCGACCGCATGGCGGCTGAAAAGATCTTCACCGACATGAAGAAGAAGGGCATCACTAAATACGCCATGATTTCCGAGAACGCCGGTTTCGGCAAATCGGGCCATGACGAAACCTTGAAGGTGCAGGGCAATTACGGCATGACCCTGGTTGCCGACGAAACCTATGCCCCCAAGGACCCCGACGTCACGGCGCAGTTGACCAAGATCAAGAACACGCCGGGCGTTCAGGCCGTCATCAATTGGGGCTTTGGCCAAAGCCCGGCAGTGGTGACCAAAAACTACAAGCAGCTTGGCATTTCGGCGCCCCTGTACCAGTCGCACGGCGTGGCCTCGAAGGACTATATCAAGCTGGCTGGCGATGCCGCCGAAGGCGTTCGTCTGCCCGCCGCCGGTCTGGTGGTGGCCAACCAACTGCCTGACAGCGACATGCAAAAGGCCGTCGTCGTGAAATTCCAGAAGGAATATCAGGCCGACTTCAAGGCCGAAGCCTCGACCTTTGCCGGTCACGCCTTCGACGGTCTGCAAATGGCGCTGGCCGCCATGCAGCGCGCGGGCGGAACCGACAAGGCCAAGGTCAGGGACGAGATCGAGAAGACCTCGGGCTATATCGGCACCGGCGGCACCGTCCATATGAGCGCTACCGACCATATGGGCCTCAATCTCTCGGCCTTCCACATGGTCGAGATCAAGAAGGGCGACTTCGCTCTTAGCAACTGATCTCACGTCATTTGATGAGTGATCCTTCGCCCTGTTTGCAAGCAGGGCGAAGGAAACTCGACAAAGGGGCTATCCATGCTTTCGGCCTTTCTCCAATTCCTGATTTCAGGGGTGACCGTGGGCGCCATCTACGCGCTGTGCGGCCTTGGATTCTCGATCATCTACAACGCCAGCCACGTGATCAACTTCGCCCAGGGCGAGTTCATCATGATCGGCGCCATGAGCGCCGTGGCGCTGGTCGATGCGGGCGTGCCCATGCCGCTGGCCATCGTGCTGGCCATCCTGGTCACGATGGCCGTGGGCGTTCTGCTGGAGAAACTGGCCGTCGAACCGGCCAAGCGCGCCAGCGTCACCACGCTGATCATCATCACCATTGGCGCCTCCATTTTCCTGCGCGGTCTGGCCCAAGAAGTGTGGGACAAGAATTTCCATAAACTGGAACCCTTCACCGGCGAGGTGCCGATCAACCTTCTGGGCGCCGTCCTGATGCCGCAGACCCTGTGGGTTCTCGGCGTAGCGGTCATCGTCATTCTGCTTCTGGCTTGGTTCTTCAACCGCACGCTGGAAGGCAAGGCCATGCTGGCCACTTCGTTCAACCCGCTGGCCGCCCAATTGATGGGCATCAACACCAAGCGGGTCCTCATGATCAGCTTCGCCCTTTCGGCGGCCTTGGGCGCCATCGGCGGCATCGTGATCACGCCCATCACCTTCACCGCCTACGACAACGGCATCATGCTGGGGTTGAAGGGCTTCTCGGCCGCCGTTCTGGGCGGCCTTGGCAACGGCATGGGCGCCGTGGTGGGCGGTTTGGTCGTCGGCATCGCGGAATCGATGGCGGCTGGCTACCTGTCCAGCGCCTATAAAGACGCCGTGGCCTTCGTCATCATCCTGGCCGTGTTGATCTTCCTGCCCAACGGATTGTTCGGGCGCAAGGGAACGGAGCGCGTGTGATGAAGGGCGTGTCTCGCTGGGCAGGACTTGGCGCCCTGGCCGTTTTTCTGGCCGTGCTGCCGCAAGCGCTGCCCAATAATTATTACGTCGACATCGCCGTGCTGGCCGGGTTCAACGCCATCATCTGCGTCGGCCTTAATCTTCTGATCGGCTATGCGGGCCAGATCAGCCTGGGCCATGCGGGCTTCTTCGGCCTGGGGGCCTATAGTTCGGCGGTGCTGGTCACGCATCACGGCTGGTCGCCCGTGCTGGCGCTGCTGGCCGGCGCCGTCCTGGTGGGCTTGATCGCCTTTGCCATCGCGCGCCCGATCCTCAAGCTGAAGGGCCATTATCTGGCCATGGCCACGCTGGGCATCGGCATCATCATTTCCATCGTCATCAACACCGAGGCGGGCGTCACCGGCGGACCCGACGGCATCGCGGCGGGTCCCTTCACCCTGGGCGGCTTTACCCTGCAAGGCGAGCGCGACTGGTATTGGGTGGTGGCCTGCCTGTTGCTGCTGACCATCTGGCTGGCCACCAATCTGGTCGATTCGCCGGTTGGCCGGGCCTTGCGCGCCCTGCACGGCTCCGAGGTGGGCGCCGAAGTGGTGGGCGTCGATACCACGCGCTACAAGGTCATGGTCTTCGTGGTCTCGGCCGTCATCGCCAGCGTGGCGGGCAGCCTGTTCGCCCACTATGTTCCGCAACTGACGCCGACCAAGGCCGACTTCTTCAAGTCGATCGAGCTGGTCACCATGGTTGTCTTCGGCGGCATGGCCTCCACTTTCGGCGCCTTGGTGGGCGCCGCCTTCCTGACCACCTTGCCGCAATTCCTGACCGTGTTCGAAGATTACGAGCCGATCATCCTGGGCGGCATCATGATGGGCACCATGATCTTCATGCCCAAGGGGCTGGTTCCGACCATCGCCGCCTTCATCCAGCGGAGGCGCTCATGACGCTCCTTCGGGTCGAAAACCTAAGCAAGGAATTCGGCGGCATTCATGCCGTGTCGGAATTGTCCTTCGTCATCAATCCGGGAACCATTCATTCGATCATCGGCCCCAATGGTGCTGGCAAGACCACGCTGTTCAACCTGATCACCGGCGTCTACACGCCCAGCCTGGGCACGATATTGTTCGACGACAAATCGACGGCGGGCAAGGCGCCCTACGAATTGGCCAAGCGCGGCATGTCGCGCACCTTCCAGAATTTGCAGATATTCTTCAACATGACGGCCATTGAAAACGTCATGGTGGGCAGGCATCTGCATCTGGACCAACGCTTCTTGCCCTCGCTATTGCGCCTGCCCGGCATTGCCAAATCTGACGCTCTGGCCCGCGAGAAATCGGCGGAACTGATGCGCTTCGTGGGCCTGGAAGCCTATCTCGACGCCGATGCTGACGCCATGCCCTACGGCGCACTCAAGCGCCTGGAAATCGCCAGAGCCTTGGCGGCCGAACCCAAGCTGTTGCTGCTGGATGAACCGGCCGCCGGATTGAACGCCACGGAAAGCCGCGAAATCGACGAGGTGATCGTGAAGGTGGCGCAAAGCGGCGTTACCGTGGTGCTGGTCGAACATGACATGAAGATGGTGATGGGCATTTCAGACCATATTCTGGTGTTGGATTACGGCAAGAAGCTGGCCGAGGGCACGCCCACCGAGGTGCGCAACAACCCCGCCGTGGTGGCCGCCTATCTGGGGGGTGCCCACTGATGATGGAAATTCGCGGAATGGTCAGCCACTATGGCCGCATTCAGGCCCTTTCCGGCATCGACCTGAAGATCGAAAAAGGCGAGCTGGTGGCCCTGGTCGGCGCCAACGGAGCGGGAAAAACCACCATGCTGCGCGCCATCTCGGGCGTGCAGCCGATGAGCCAGGGCGCCGTCTGGTTCGAAGGCCAGGACATCACAAGGCGCAAACCGTCCGATCGCGTCGCCATGGGAATCGCCCAGGTGCCGGAGGGCCGTCAGATTTTCGGGCCTCTGTCGATCGAAGACAATCTGAAGCTGGGCGCCTATCGCCGCCGAGGCCCAGACGTCGCCGCCGATTTGGAAAAGGTCTACGCCCAATTCCCGATCCTGAAACAGCGCCGCGACCAGCCTGCGGGCAATCTGTCGGGCGGCCAGCAGCAAATGCTGGCCATTGGCCGGGCGCTGATGAGCCATCCCAAGCTGCTGCTGCTCGATGAGCCGTCGATGGGCCTGTCGCCCTTGCTGGTCGAGGAAATCTTTCGCACCGTGGTCGAACTGAAATCGCAAGGCACCACCATTTTCCTGGTCGAGCAGAACGCCACGGCGGCCCTGGCCATCGCCGATCGCGGCTATGTCTTGGAAACCGGCAAGGTCGTGCTGCAGGGCACAGGGCGCGAATTGCTATCCAACGATCAGGTCAAGGCCGCCTATCTGGGCGGCGTGTAGCCCGCAGTAGCCAAACCCACCCCGTCGGGTATAGGCTTCGCTCCTTGGTGGAGCAAGCAGGGGACTTGACGATGTTGGAAGGCAAAATTCTGGTGGCGCAGGGCGGCGGCCCGACGGCGGTCATCAACCAGTCGCTGGCAGGCGTGGTCATCGAGGCGCGCAAGTTTTCGACCGTGACGCAGGTTTACGGCGCCTATCACGGCGTGCGCGGCATCGTGAACGAAGACTTCATCGACCTGACGCAGGAAACCACCAACAATCTGGAACTGGTGGCCAACACGCCCGCTTCCGCCCTGGGTTCCACCCGCGACAAGCCTGACTTGGCCTATTGCCAGGAAATCTTCAAGGTCTGCAAGGCCCACGAAATCACCACCTTCTTTTATATTGGCGGCAACGATTCCTCGGACACCGCCCGGATCGTCTCGGAAGAAGCCAGCAAGGCTGGCTACAATCTGCGCTGCTTCCACATTCCCAAAACCATCGACAACGATCTGGTGATCAACGACCACACGCCGGGCTTCGGCTCGGCGGCCCGTTTCGTGGCGTCAGCCTTCGCAGGCGTCAATCTCGACAACCGCGCCCTGCCGTCCGTCTATATCGGCGTCGTCATGGGCCGGCATGCGGGCTTTCTGACCGCCGCCTCGGCCTTGGGCCGCAAATACAATGCCGACGGCCCGCATCTGATCTATCTGCCCGAGAAGAATTTCAGCCTGGACCGTTTCATCGCCGACGTGAAGCGCGTTCACGACGAGCATGGGCGCTGCATCGTCGCTGTTTCCGAAGGCATTCACGACGAAACGGGCGAGCCGATCATCAGCAAGCTGATGCAAAAAATCGAACGCGACGCGCATGGCAACGTGCAATTGTCGGGCACCGGGGCGCTGGCCGACCTTCTGACCGATCATGTCAAGAAGACGCTGGGCGTCAAACGCGTGCGCGGCGACACGTTCGGCTATCTGCAACGCTCCTTCCTGGGTTGCGTTTCCGACGTCGATCAGCGAGAAGCCCGCGAGGTTGGCGAAAAGGCCGTGCAGTACGCGCGCTGGCGCGATTCGGACGGTTCGGTGGTCATCGAGCGCACCGGCTTCTATTCAGTGGAATATCACCTGAAGCGCCTCGACGAAATCGGCGGCAAAACCAAGGTGATGCCCGACAATTTCATCGTGCCCGAGGGCAACAACGTGACCCGCGACTTCCTGATGTATTGTCGCCCGCTGATCGGTTCGGGCATGCCCGACGCCTTCCATTTGCGCAATTACAGGGTGCCCAAAATCCTGAAGCAATGAGGTGATAGCCCGATAAGGTGCCGAATGCCGTCTCATTAATGACGATTTACAGCGTTAAATAGGCGCGGGCAGAGTCTGTTACGACTCTTTTTAGATGCGCTCGAACTGTGATAGAACAGTGAACGGCACCTTAAAGGCAGCTATTCGGAATCATGTTGAACGCCACGGCGCAAACCGCCCCACCTCCTAATTTCAAGTGGGAATCGCAGCGCATCCTTATTTTGGATAAGGATGATCAGTTTCGATTCATGGCCCGAACCTTGTTCCAGCGCCAACGCACCAGCGAAGTCCTGAGCACCTCCTCGATGGCCGAAGCGGTGCTGCATCTGATGGCGTCGCCGGTCAGCGCCTGTCTGGTCGGGGTGGCCGAAAACGAGCCGGGCGGCGTCGAATTCCTGCGCTGGCTGCGCGACCGCAAGGCAAGCCCCTGCCCGGATGTGCCGGTGACGGCCTTGACCGATTCCAAGAACCCCGCCTTCATCCAGAAAATCTGTCGCTTCGGCATTGAGGGTTTGCTGCGCAAACCAGTCTCGCAGGAGGGGCTGACCAGACGCGTCAGCCAGATGATCATCGAACCGAAGCGCATGGTGATCGCGCCGGGCTATCTGGGACCCGACCGGCGGATCATTGACAACAGCGAGGCTTTTGGCGGACCAGAACGGCGACGCCCATCGGAACCTATCTTGGCCGAGGATCGTCCAAGACCCGCCGTCGTGATGGCCCCCGCTGCAAAGCGGCCCGAGCCGCCCAAAGCCCCAACCACGCCAATCGCGCAAGCGCCAAAGCAGGCCAGCAATCCTGTTGCGCCCGTCCCCCTATCGCCGATCCCTGCGCCCGACAGGCCCAAGGCTCCGCAAGCGCCGCCCCTGACCGTTGCCGCCAAACCGGCGGCTGCGCCTGCAGCCCCAGTGTCCGCCGCGCCAAAACCAGCAACCCCAGCGGTCGCCGCGGCAATTGCCGCCTTGCCGCCGCTGCCCCCGGTACCGCAATTCAAGCAGGCTGCAGCGCCCGAAGCAAAGCCAGCGCCCGCCAAAACGTCGGCCCCGGCCCCCGTCGCCAAACCAGCCGCCGCCATTGCTGTCCACAAGCCAGTCGGCGCGGGCACGAAGCTGGAACTGGGCGAAGCGCCGCCCCTGGCCGCGAAAACCGCCGGGACAAAATTGGACATGGGCGCGCCGCCCGTTCAAGCAGCCAAACCCGCGATGGTTGCCGCCGCGCCAGTTCCGCCGCCCGCCGCCCCTGCCCCACCACCCAGGCCCAAGGTAAAGCCGGTCAAACTGGCCTTCGACCTGAACGGCGTTCTGGACGCGCACCGCACTTGGGTTCTGTCGCGCGGCACTGAAGGGGGACGGGCCGCCCTTTCCCGCCAGGTGATGGTGGGGGTCGATCTGTCGGGCGCCATTCTGACCCAGGCCGACCTGACCTATTGCCGCATGACGGGCGCGGAATGTTCCGAGGCCCGCCTGGACGGCGCCGATTTGCGCTATGCCGAGATGGCGGGGGCCGACTTGACCGAAGCGGTGCTGGGGGCTGCGCGCCTGCGCCACGTCAATCTGGAGGGCGCCAAGCTGAAAGGCGCCAATCTGCGCGGCGCCGATCTATCGGGCGCCGACCTGCGCGGCGCCGATTTGGAAGGGGCGCAGATGCATGGCGCCATCATGCTAGATACGATGATCAACGACACCGATCTTTCCTCGGCCGAAGGTTTGACCCAGGCCCAGATCAACAAGACCAGGCGCAATATGCAAACCAAACTGCCGCCGGGCGTGCGCCTGAATCTGGGCGAAGACGAACCGGCCATGGCGGCGGCGGCGACGTGAGCGAACGTCCTAGCGGCATCGTCGTTTGCATCAACAACCGTTTCACGGCCAGCCGACCTTCCTGCGCGCTGGGCGGCTCGGAAGCCATCGCCGATGCTTTGGAACAGGGCCTTCTCGAGCGCGGCTTGGCGCTGACCGTTGAACGCTTGCATTGTCTGGGCGAGTGCGCCAAAGGCCCCAATCTGCGTCTGACCCCAGGCGGACGTTTCTTCCATCACACCAAACTGGCCGACGTTCCGGCCATCCTAGACGAGATCGAGAAAATTCTGAAGGATGGTTCGTTCTAAACTTCGACGCCGGGTTTGCGCTTCGATTTTGGAAAATCCAGCTTGGGCGTGTCGACGAAGCGGGCGCTGGCCTGAAACACCACCGTGCCTTGCAGACCCGAAGCCGAGGTGACGTTCTCGACGATGCGGTTAAGCCCAAAGCGCATCTCGCTGGGCAGGGCCGCAGGCGTGCGGATGATGAAATCGATCTTCTTTTCAGGCCCGCGCATCAGCCCGTCGATTTGCATGGGGCCGAGTTTCGATAAATCGAGATCGACGACGAATCGCGTGCCGCCGCCCTTGCCCTTCCTGCCGCCCTGTCCTTGCGCATCGTCCACCTCATCGGGCGTGTTGCGCACGTTGAGTTGAATGGCTTCGATATGCTGCCCATTCATCATGGGAATGATGTGGCTGCTCCAATTGCCCGACGAGGTCGAGCGCGGACGCGCCGATATTTCCGCCAACTCGCCGAATTCGGATTCCAAGCGCTTGACCAATTCCCGCCCGCTTTTGCGTTCGATCGATTCGATGGTTCTTTCGCCCAGCCAGGATTTGAGGTCGCCTTGGCGCACGGCCCCCATATAGGCCGCCATGTTGGCGGCCAAGCGCGGCGTCAGGCTGGGCAAGGCGGCCAGCAGCCGCTGAGCGCCAGACGGATCGCTGAACTTCAGCGCATCAAGCGTTTCCTCCATCGCAGGCCAAGCCGAAGAAGCGTAAGGCGTGCTTTGCGCCAGGGCGGCGTCCTTGACCGCCTGCGGGGGAATGGGCTGCCCCACCACCTCCAGCGTCAATTTCGTCCCCGGCGTCATCGGCCCGGCATTGATGGCCAGCAGCCCGGCATTGGTGGCCACGATCGGCTGCCCGTTCGACGTGTTGGGGGCCACGGTGCCGGTCAGAAGCAGCGGCGCAGCCGCCGGACGCTGACTGATATTGGGATTCTCGGGCGGCATGAACAATGTGGGCGAATAAGGCGCCCAGTTGTCGCGGCTGGTCGACATCCAGGGCGTGGGCGCCACTGGCGCCGCCACCGGCGCTTGCTGCGGCGCAGGCTGCCTGCCTTGCATATTCATGCCGAATTGCAGCGTGGCGTCGCGAGCACCTTGCGACTCAGCTCCGGCCGTGGGCGCGGCAACAGCGCCAGCCGTTTGCGTGGCGACTGCTTGTGGTATGCCCGGTGCGGGTATGGCGCCCGTGGCCAAAGATGGATTGGTCTGCGCGGCCGCCTGCCCGGCCAGGGCCTGCGAGGCGGCAGGCGGCGTGACCGCCACGATGCGCACGGCAAGTTGGGTGCCAGGCTGCCAGGGTTCGGCCAAAGAGGTCTGCAAACCCTGCCCGGATTCGGTCGAGGCGAGAACCGTAGCGGGAATCCCCGCCATCGCCGGAGCGGTGGGCGTGCGCACCGTCGCCGCCGCGTCCGCCTGCAGCTGGGCGTTGTTTTGCGCGCCCGCCACGCCGGGAACGGCGTTGGGCAATTGCGTCGCCTGCGCCTGGGCCACCGGCTGGCCATCGACCGCCATGATGCGAAACTGCGCCGACTGGTCGCCGATCTGATTGACCTGCAAGGTCAGTTGAGTTCCCACCGCCAGACTTTGCGGCACGGAAAGGCGCAATTGGAAATTGCCGGTGTCGGTAGACAGGGTCAGCAGGCCCTTGGCGTCGATCTGCGAGATGGTGGCGTTGAAGCTCGCCCCCGGCGACAGATTAAAGATATCCAGGGGAAGGGCGCGCGATTGCGCGCTGGCCGCCGTCGTCAAAGTCGTTTGCGCATTCTGAATGTCTTGAATGCGCTGCAACAACTCGGGCGTGACGGCGGGAGGGATCATGGCAGAGGCGAGCTCAAGAGTTGTTCGGCGATCGCCTCGACATCCTGCGCCGCTTCGGCATTGGGCGAGCGGATCAGGATCGGCGTTTGGCTGCGGATGGTGTCGCGAACCTTGGTGTCCCTGCGCACCACACCCGCCAGCGGGGGACTGAATTTCAAGAAGCCCTCGCAGGCTTTCTTCAGCGTGGCGAAGGTGCGCTCGCCCTCGCGCACGGAATTGGCCATGTTGATGACGATGCGCAGATCAAGCCCCGGACGCTCCATATGCATGACCTTGATGAAGGCGTAGGCGTCGGTCAGCGATGTTGGTTCGTCGGTGCAGACCACCAGCACGGTAGCTGCCGTTTCCGCCAGCATGCGCACGGTTTTCTCGACGCCCGCCCCCAGATCGAGCACCACCTGGTCGTAGGCGCCGCTCAACAGCACCAGATCGTCGGTCAGAAGTTGCAAGCGGCTTAAGGGGATGTTGGCCAGGCTTCCCGAGCCTGAGCGCCCGGCGATGACGTCGAAGCCGCCTTCCGGAAAATTGGTGGCCGCTTGGTTCAGCGTCAGCCTTCCCGCGATCACGCCGCCCAGATCCTGCCTTGGCATCAGGCCCAATTGAATATCGACATTGGCCAGACCAAGATCGCCGTCGAACAAAAGCGCTCGTTGATTCTTGCGGGCCATGGCATGGGTCAAGGTAATGGCGAACCATGTCTTACCCACGCCTCCCTTGCCGGACGCGATCGCCGTCATGTTGCGTCCCTTGGGCCTGGCCTGCGGACGATGGGCAAGCGTGGGGGTGATCGGCGGTATCGTCATGTCAGGGCCTCGGAATAAGAGGGATGTTCGTGCAGGGCATTGGCCACCTGCTCGTCGGGATCGGCGATCAGAAGGCGGGCCAGGGAAACGGGATTAAGCGCCACCAAACCGCTGGCGACATGCGGGCTGACGGCCACTTCGCAGAACATGGCTTCGGCACTTGCCGCCGCCGCCAGCACGGCACCCAATCGGCGCGTGGCGTCAAGCCTTGTCGCCAGCAGGCGCGTGACGCCAAGGCCAGCATAGATTTCGCCCATCTCGCTGGCTTCGGAAGAATCGCCGCCCGCCGCCATCACCATGATCGGCTCGGCCTTGCTGGCTTCCACCAGATCGGCCAGATAGGCATGATCGCGGTCCTGAAAGGGATTGAGGCCGGGCGAATCGATGAAGGTCAGATCGTAAAGACCGGCATTGTCTTCCAAAAGACGCTTCAAGGCTTCGGGGCCTCTTGCCACCTTCAATTCGATATCCATGATGCGGGTGAACGATGCCAGTTGCTCGACCACGCCCGCGCGAACGGAATCGGTGGTGATGACGCCGACCCGCCTGCCCTTCATCACCGAGCGTGCGGCCAGCTTGGCCACCGTGATCGTCTTGCCGCCGCCGGGCGGCCCCAGCAAGATGAAAGGACGCGGCGCACTTTTATCGGGCAGCGGCGCAAAAATGAAATTGGCGTCCAGCGCCGCGGCGCAGGCCATGACGGGATCTTCCGAATCCACCGCCGCCGCCGCCACCACCAAACGCTCGATCAAGCGTCCCGGCACGCCGTGAAACGCCAGGGCTTGGCGCACTGCCTCAGAGATGAAGGGGCGCATGCCGCCGCCCAGCATGCGCTCGATGGCGTCTTCCTCGGCGTCCGAGCTTTCCAGCGCCGCCGTGATATGCACCTCGCCCGTATCCGGGTCTTTCTGGGTCGAAACGATGATCGCCTCGTCGCCCAGCTCGCGGCGCACGGTCTGCATGGCCTCCGCCATGCCGGGAGCGGTAAACGTTTTAAGACGCATTATATCTGCCCCTCAAACGCCGGGCGTTCGCGCCGCTCACTTGGCTTGCGCGCGCATCGGCGCGCGGGGCCACAATGGCCCAGTCGCTCGCTTTCGCTCGCTCCGCATGGCCCCTCAAGCGCCGGAAGTCAGCGAAGCGAAAAGGCAGGATGCGGGTGATCGAGGCCACCGTCATCATATCTGCCCCAGGGTTTTGATTTTCGCCTTGGGGTGGATTTCGCTTTGCGACATCACCACGGTCATGGGACGGAAGCGCTCGATGATCGAGCGCACATAGGGCCTGATCATCGGACTGGTCAGCAGCACCGGCGTTTCGCCCTGCATGGCGAAACGCTCGAAATTCTGGCGCACCTTGGCGATGAATTCCTGAAGCCTGGAAGGCGCCATCGACAATTGCTTTTCTTCGCCCGCGCCGATCAGGGACTCGGCGAAGGCCTGCTCCCATTCGGGGCTGAGCGTGACCAGCGGAATGAATCCCTGATCCGAAGTGTTCGAATCGCTGATCTGGCGGGCCAGGCGCGCGCGCACATGTTCGGTGATGGTCATGACGTTGCGGGTATGGCCGCAAGCCTCGGAAATGCCTTCCAGGATGGTGGGCAGATCGCGGATCGAGATGCGTTCGGTCAACAGGTTCTGCAAGGCGCGCTGGACGCCGCCCACCGTGATCTGGCTGGGGATCAAGTCGCTGACCAGCTTCTGATGCTCCCTGTCCAACTCGTCCAGCAGCTTTTGCGTTTCGGCGAAGGACAGAAGCTCGCTCATATTGTCCTTCACCACTTCGGTCAGATGGGTGGTGATCACGGTCGGCGGATCGACGACCGTATAGCCGCGGAACAAAGCCTCCTCGCGAGAGGTCAGGTCGATCCAAAGCGCGGGCAGG
Source organism: Alphaproteobacteria bacterium (assembly GCA_015231795.1). Taxonomy (NCBI): domain Bacteria; kingdom Pseudomonadati; phylum Pseudomonadota; class Alphaproteobacteria; species Alphaproteobacteria bacterium. Next base: position 169,017 of record JADGAX010000004.1, read on the forward strand.
CCGAAGGTGGGTTCGCGAGTCTTTTCGCCGGGGATGGTGATTTCCTCGCCCCTGGGGTCCATGACCAGCAACATGTCGGGACGCAGGTCGCCGCGGCCAGCCTCGACCTCCTTGACGTAAACGACATAGGCGTTGGCGGGCAGCTGCATATTGTCTTGGATGCGCACCGACGGCATGACGAAACCCATGTCCGAGGCCAAGGCGCGGCGCAGGGCCTTGATTTGCTCGGTCAAGCGTTGGCCCTTGGGGCTGTTGATCAGCGACAGCAGCCCATAGCCAAGCTCCAGGCGAACCAGATCGATCTTGAGCGCCGACGAGATCGGTTCCTCGGCCACCGGCACTTCCTGTCTGGCCTGCGCCTCGGCGACCGCCTCTTCCTGTTCGGTCTTCACGCGCTGGGTTTGGTCGATCCGCCAAGCCAAGCCGCCGGTGACGCCGGCCAGAATGGCGAAGGGCAGGAAGGGCAGTCCCGGCATCAGGCCCAGGAAGGCGATCAGGAAGGAGCTGACGCCCAGCGCTTTGGGATAGCCGCCCAACTGGCGGGACAAGGCCTTGTCGGCGGTTTCGCTCAAACCCGCCTTGGACACCAGAAGACCGGCCGAGGTGGAAACGATCAGCGCCGGAATCTGGCTGACCAAGCCATCGCCCACCGTCAATTGGGTATAGGTGTCAAGCGCCGTCATGAAGGGCAAGTTCATCTGCACGACGCCGATGAAGATGCCGCCCAGAACGTTGATGAAGGTGATCATCAACCCGGCCACGGCGTCGCCGCGCACGAATTTCGAGGCGCCATCCATGGCGCCGTAGAAGGAACTTTCCTCTTCCAGTTCCTTGCGCCGCTTCCTGGCCGTGTTCTCGTCGATCAGGCCCGACGACAGATCGGCGTCGATGGCCATCTGCTTGCCGGGCATGGCGTCTAAGGTGAATCGGGCGGCAACTTCGGCGATGCGGGTCGAGCCTTTGGTGATGACCACGAAATTGACGATGACCAGGATGGCGAAGATCACGATTCCGATCACGAAATTGCCGCCCATCACGAAACCGGCAAAGGCCTCGACGACATGGCCAGCCGCATCGGTTCCTTCATGGCCCTTGGAGAGGATCAGGCGCGTGGTCGCCATGTTGAGCGCTAGGCGCAACATGGTGGCCAGCAGCAGCACGGTCGGGTATGAACTGAATTGCAAAGGTCGTTCGATGAAGATCGAGACCATCAAGATCAGCACGGCGAAGGTAATCGAAACGGCCAGCGCCAAATCCATCAGCCAGGGCGGCATGGGCAGGATCAGCATGACCAGAATCAGCACGACCGCCATGGCGAAGGCGATGTCGCCGCGGCGCATCGCCGCGGCAAAGCGGTTCATCGCCGGACCCCATGATCCCATGGTCACGCCTGCGCCGGCGCCAATGCCAGCGCCATCTTCCTCGGCAGCACCATCGATTGGCGCTTCGGCCATTTAGGTCTCCTTCATTCCTTAAAGGCCAGCCCGCTCGCCCTCGCCGGGCGGCGGCACCTTGTAGCCTTCCTCGCCATACTGCTTCAGCTTGTTCCTGAGCGTGCGGATCGAGATGCCCAGGATATTGGCGGCGTGGGTGCGGTTGCCCAGGCAGTGATACAAGGTGTCGAGAATGAGGTCGCGCTCGACATCGGCAACCGTGCGCCCGATCAATCCCTGCGTCGTCTTGTCGGTAGCGACGGTCGCCTCGCCTTGCGATTGGCCGTCGCTATTGTTCAGCATGATCGCTTCGGGTCCGATCGTGCTGTTGGTGGCCAGCAGCACGGCGCGGTGCAGGGTATTTTCCAACTCGCGCACATTGCCCCGCCAGACATGGCGTTTCAGAAGATTGAGCGCCTCTTCGCTAAGGGGCCGCTCGGCGACGCTGTTGGCGGCGGCGTAGAACTTGGCGAAATGATGCGCCAGAATCTCGATGTCCTTGGGGCGCTCGCGCAAGGGCGGCAACAACAGCGTCATGACGTTGAGGCGAAAATACAGATCCTCGCGGAAGGTGCCCTTTTTGACTTCGTCTTGCAGCGCCCGGTTGGTGGTGGCGATGATGCGCACATCCACCTTGACCGGTTTCGATCCGCCCAAGCGATCGATCTCGCGCTCCTGGATGGCGCGCAGCAGCTTCGATTGCAGCCGCACGTCCATTTCGCTGATTTCATCGAGGAGCAAGGTGCCGCCTTGCGCTTCCTCGAACTTGCCCAGCCGTCTGGCGACAGCGCCGGTGAAAGCGCCCTTTTCATGGCCGAACAGTTCAGATTCCAGCAGCGTTTCGGGAATGGCGGCGCAATTGACCGCCACGAAGGGCTTGTCGGCGCGCTTGCTTTTTCTATGGATGTAACGCGCCATCAATTCCTTGCCGGTGCCGGACTCGCCGGTGATCAAAATCGACGCGTCGGAAGGCGACACCTGATCGGCCAGTTTCAAGACTTGGGCCATCTTGGGATCGGCCGAGATCATGGCGTGGCTTTCCTCGGCCACGGCCGCCAGAACGGCGGCGATCAGTTCGGCGTCGGGCGGCAGCGGCACATATTCGCGAGCGCCCGCCCGGATGGCGCGCACGGCCGCCTGGGTGTCGGTCGAGGTGCCGCAGGCGACCACGGGAACGATGATGCGCTCGGCGGCCAGTTGATCGACCAGCCCCTTCACGTCCTGGCGGACATCGATCATCACCAGATCGGCGCCCTTGCCGGAGCGCAGAATCTCCAGCCCCGGCTCGATGTCGTCGGCATGCGTCACCTTGGCGCCGCGTCCGATGGCGATCTGGCTGGCGGCCCCGATCTGTCCACCCAAAGATCCGATGATGAGAAGGCGCATGGTAACCCCGTATCCTTGACAGCCTAGCTGCGATCCGCCTTGATGATTTCCGTCATGGTCACGCCGAGGCGGTCTTCCACGACCACCACTTCGCCGCGCGCCACCAGCCGGTTGTTGACGTAGATGTCGATGGCCTCGCCGACCTTGCGATCCAACTCCACCACGGCGCCGCGACCCAGCTTGAGAAGCTGATGCACCTGCATGGTGGCCTTGCCCAGCACGGCGGAAACCTGCACCGGAATGTCGTAGACGGCTTCAAGATCGCGCGACGAGCGCGGAATATCCGGCAGCTCGATATGTTCTTCCTCGGGATCGCCCCTCAGTTCGTTCAGTTCCAAATTGTCGGCCATGACATCCTCCAGATCTACTCTGCATCATCCGTTTGGGCTTCATCGCCCTCGGGCGCCAAATATCTTTCGACGACCGCATCCACTTCGGCCAGCAGGCGCTCGAAATCGCGCTCGGCGCCGCCATCGGCCCATTCAACCTTGCAATCGGTCGAGGCCAGCCCCGGCGCGCCGATCACCACCACGCGGCCTTCGAAGCCGCTTTCCGTGACCAGCCCGTCGATCTTGGCGCGCACGCCCTCCGTCAGTTCCTCGGCCACGCGCACGACGACGCGGGGTTCCTTGCCAAGGCGCATCAGGCAGTCGCGCAGCAGGCCTTCGATATCGCCCAGCCCTTCCCGTTTCGCCAATCCGGGGGCCAGTTTTCTAAGCAAGGCCTGAGCCACCTGGATGGAAGCCCGCTGATTGGCCTCGGCCGACCTTTTTTCGGCGGCGAACAGGCCGGCCAGTTGCTCGGAAATCGCGCGCTCGGCGTTGCTTTCCAAAAAGGCCCGGCTTTCCTCGGCTTCGCGCAGGCCATCCTCGCGCCCTTTCTGGTAGCTTTCCTCCCTGGCGAAATACAGCTCCTCTTCGGTAAACACGGGCGGCGGCGGCGGCTCGGGTTCGCTTGCCTCTTCGACATCCTCGACCACGTTCTTCGGCTGCGGCTTGACCACCGGCTTGTCGAACGACAGATCGAACATGAATTTGCGCACCTGCGCCATTCCGGCTTCTTTCCCAGTTTGTACGGGCATTAGTATACCAATTCGTCTTCGGCGCCGCCCTCGGAAATGACGATCTGGCCGCTGGCCGAAAGGTCTTTGGCCACCATCACGATGGCGGTCTGCGCCTCGTCGACGTCCTTCAGGCGCACGGGGCCAAGCGCTTCCATGTCTTCCTTCAGCATCTTGCCCAGGCGCTCGGACATGTTCTTGAAGAAGAGTTCCTTGACAGCGTCCGAGCCGCCCTTGAGCGCCAGCGCCAGTTTTTCCTTCTCGACGTTGCGCAGCAGGATCTGAATGCCCGAGGAATCGACGCGGGTAAGATCCTCGAAGGTGAACATGAGCTGCTTGATGCGCTCGGCCGATTCGCGGTTGCGTTCCTCCAGGGCCGACATGAAACGCGCCTCGGTGTTGCGGTCGAGGTTGTTGAAGATTTCCGCCATCACCTCGTGCGAGTCGCGCCTGGCGGTGCGGGCCAGATTGCTCATGAACTCCGTTCGCAGCGTCTTTTCAACGCCGTCCAGCACTTCCTTTTGCACAGCTTCCATGCGCAGCATGCGCATTACCACTTCCATGGCGAAATTCTCGGGCAGTAGCGACAAGACGCGGGCGCCATGGTCGGATTTGATCTTGCTCATCACCACCGCGACGGTCTGCGGATACTCGTTCTTCAGATAGTTGGCCAACACCTGTTCGTTCACATTGCCCAGCTTGTCCCACATGGTGCGGCCCGCCGGGCCGCGAATTTCTTCCATGATCAGGTCGACGCGGTCCTTGGGCAGGCCCTTCATCAGCAGGCGCTCGGTGCTTTCGAACGAGCCTACCAGCGAACCGGTCGAGGCCAGCTGGTCGGCGAATTCGATGAACAAGCGCTCGACCAAGGTGGCGTTGACCGAACCCAGATTGGCCATCACCTGCGAGAGTTCCTTGATTTCCTCGTCGTCCATGATCGAGAACAATCTCGAGGAATGCTGTTCGCCGATGGCCAGCATGAAGATGGCGGCCTTCTGCTGCCCGGTCAAAGTGCGAAAGTCTTCCTTGATGCGCGCCACGACCTAGCTCTCCCCGGCCTATGCTTCCTGATACATCCAATTGCGGATGATCGACAGCGCCTCTTCCGGATGCTTCTCGATGATCTCGCCGATTTTCTTGATCGACGACGCCTTGACCCGGCCTTCGACCTTGTCGATGTCGATAAGCTCGTCCAGGGATTCCATCTCTTCTTCCATCGGCACGCCGGGCGCTGGCGGCATGCCCGGACCCGACAGGGCGGGCGACATGCCCGGCTCGGCCAAGAGCTTGCGCCCGGCCTCGCCCGCCGCCGCCGGCATGGTCTCGAAGGCCCTGGTGACCAGCGGGCGAACCACCAGCAAGATGACCAGGATCGCCACCACGCTCAAGACCAGAATTTCGGCCATGCGCATGATCTGCGCCTGCTCGAAGCCGAAGATCAAATCAAGCGGCTTGTCGACTTCCGCATCGCCCTCGGCGAAGCGCATGTTCACGACATCGACTTGATCGCCACGCTTGTCGTCGAAGCCGATGGCCGAGCGGACCAGGGTTGCGATCTGGTCCATCTCTTCTTGCTTGCGGGTTTCGTAGGCGCGCTGATCGCCATCCTTATTATAGACGCCATCCACCAGAACGGCCACGGAAAGACGCTTCACCACGCCGGTTTCGCGCACCTGCTTGGTGACCTTCTTCGAGATTTCGTAATTCACCAGCTCGTCGTTTCTGGCTTCCTTATTCTGATTCTTGGTAGCACCCGCGATGTTGGCGTTGGTGTCGGGCAGGTTCTGACCCACCGTCACCGGCATGGATTCCTGATCTTGGGCCTGAACATCCTCGGTAATGGTGCGGGTCGAGCGCACGACCTGCGATTCCGGATCGTATTTCTCTTCGTTCACCACCAGTTGGTCGAAGTCGATATCGGCCCGGACTTCGGCCCGGACTTTTCCGAATCCGACCGTCTTTTCAAGCAGATCCTCGATCTGGCGGGCCAAACGCTGCTCGTAGGAAATGCGCATTTCCTCGGCATTGCGGTTCATCAACTGCTTGTCGTCCTCGAAGCCCCTGGCCAGCAGCGTGCCCTTGTCGTCGACGATCGAAATCTTTGTCGGCTGCAAGCGCGGCACGGCGGCCGCCACCAAATGCTGGATCGACGACACCTGCTGGGCGTTCAGGCGCCCGCCGCCATTCATTTTCAAGATGATCGAGGCGGAGGGTTCTTGCACCTCGCGCGAGAACATTTCGCGTCTCGGCATGACCAGATGCACCCTGGCCGTCTTGACGTTGCCGACCGTCTTGATCGAGCGGGCCAATTCGCCTTCCAACGCCCTGACCAAATTCAGGTTTTGCATGAAGCTGGTCGATCCCAGAGGATCGGATTTGTCGAAAATCTCATAACCTACCGAGCCGCCCGAGGAAGGCAGCGCCTGCTCGGCCAATTGCATGCGCAGCTTGCCCACCTGATCGGCGGGCACGAAGATCTGATTGCCGTTGCGGACTTCATAGGGAATCTTCAGCCCATCGAGACGCTGGGCGACATGTCCGGCGTCTGACGCCTCCAAATCGCCGTACAGCAGCTCCATCGGCGCGGAACTGACGCGGGCCGCGATGAAGATGATGAATCCGATCATGCCGATGGCCACGCCGACCATGGCGGCCAGACGGGCGGGTCCCAGATTGCGCAGCGATTGTAGAAAGGCGTTCACGGCAGGCCTCGATCAAGAACGTCGCAACGGCTTGCCCCTTGTCATCAAGGGGCTTTCCTAGCTTCGAGTCTGCTCCAACCGCGTGAAAAAGAGGTTAACGCCCGGCAATTTTTGCCGAGAACTGGGAAATTTTTTCCGCCCAGCTTCAAAGAGGGATCTGTGGCTTACGCCTCCTGCGAGGCCGCCAACATCGCCTTCCAAACCCGCCCGGCCCGATCGGGCGAAATGTCGCCCGCCAGCACTGCCGCCGCCAGCATGTTGTTGCTAGGCAGCCTGGGTACGAAGGCCAGATTTTCCTGGCCCAGCTTTTCAACCAAGTCCAGAGCCGCCTCCAGGCGCGCCCCTTCGCGAAATTGCATCGATTCAGCCATGACCCGCTATCCTTTTCCTAACTTCGCGGCTTTTGCCGCTTTTGGTCGCTTTCATCTGATATGGGTCTCGCATCGGTCATCCACCAGACCGGCCAAAAGTTATACACAGAATATTTGCCCTACCCGCCCGGTTGCCGCAAAAATATGGCGATCCGGCGCAACTTCGGTTAGCTTCCGGCCATGACCGGGAAACGCATCTATCATTTGTGCCGTCAGGCGGATTGGCTTTTGGCCGCCGCCAAGGGGGTCTATGAAGGTTCGGACCAGGACAGGTCGGACGGGTTCCTGCATTTTTCCACCAGCGATCAGATCGAGGAAAGTGCGGCCCGCCACCGCGCGGGCGAGGCCGATCTGTTGATGCTGGTCGCCGATTCCGCCTTGTTGGGCGAGGCACTGCGCTGGGAGGCCTCATCTTCTGGCGAGCTTTACCCTCATCTTTACGCAGCCCTGCCCCTTTCCGCCGTTCTTGAAGTGGTGCCGCTTTCCCTGGGTCCCACGGGCGAGCACGAATTCCCCCTGCTGACGGACTGATCCCTTGTTTGACATTTATCCGCTGCTTTGGCCGTTTCTGAAGCGCCTCGACCCCGAGGAAGCGCATCTGCTGGCCTTAAGGACCCTGTCTTCCGGCCTGTTTCCCAAGCTGGCGCACCCCGACCCCCAGATGCTGGGTCAGGACCTGTGGGGATTGCATTTCCCCAATCCGGTCGGTTTGGCGGCGGGGTTCGACAAAAACGCCGAAGTGCCTGACGCGCTATTGAATCTGGGCTTCGGCTTCGTCGAGATCGGCACCGTGACCCCCCAGCCCCAGGCAGGCAATCCGCGCCCCCGCCTGTTCAGGCTGGCCGAGGACGAGGCCATCATCAACCGCATGGGCTTCAACAATGACGGAGCCATCGCCGTGCGGGGCAGACTGGCCCGCCACAAAAGCAGGCCCGGCATCATCGGCGTCAATATCGGCAAGAACAAGACCACCGAGGACGCCGCCGCCGACTATGAAAAAGGCGCCGTTCTGCTGGCGCCCATGGCCAGCTATCTGGTGGTCAACATCTCGTCTCCCAATACGCCCGGCCTTCGCGCCCTGCAGGGCCGCGATGCGCTGTCGGCCCTATTGGGTCGCACCAAGGCGGCGCTGAAAACCGCCGTTCCCGAAAATTCGCCGCCCCTGCTGGTCAAAGTGGCCCCGGATTTGGAAAGCCAGGACCGCAAGGATATCGCCGACGTCGTTCTGGCCAACGGCATCGACGGGCTGATCGTCTCCAACACCACCATCGCAAGGCCCGCCAGCCTGCGCTCGACACAGCGAGAAGAAACGGGCGGCCTTAGCGGCAAGCCTTTGTTCGCTCCCTCCACCGAGGTGCTGGCCGATTTTTACCGTCTGACCAAAGGCGCCATTCCCTTGATCGGCGCTGGCGGCATCACCTCGGGCGCCGACGCCTACGCCAAAATTCGCGCCGGCGCCTCGCTGGTTCAGGTCTATTCGGCCCTGGTCTATAAGGGGCCGGGGCTGGTTGAGCGCATCAAGGGCGAGCTTTATCATCTATTGCGCCGCGACGGATTCACGCAACTTGGTCAGGCGATCGGGGCGGACCATCGATGAGCGTCGATATTCTTCCAGGCATCGCGGTCCTGGCGGACCGCTATGACGGCTTCATCCTGGATTTGTGGGGGGTCATCCATGACGGAACCCAGCCCTATCCAGGGGCCGCCGACACGCTGTCCCGCTTGAAGGAATTGGGCAAACCGACCGTGCTTTTGTCGAACGCGCCCAGGCGCGGCTTCGCCCTGATCGAGGCGATGGGCAAAATGGGCATCGGGCGCGATCTGTATGGTTCGGTCATGTCGTCGGGCGAAGCCGTCTATCTGGAACTGAAAGCCAGAACCGACCCCTTCTTCAAGAATTTGGGGCGGCGCATCTACCATCTGGGGCCGGAGCGCGACCGCAACGTCTTTGAGGGGCTGGATTACCGCGACGCTTCGCTAGACGAGGCGGATTTCGTCTTGAATACCGGGCCGGTCGATTTTTCGGAAACGGTCGCCGATTATGAGGACGTGCTGGCCAAGGCGGCGGCCAGGAACTTGCCGATGGTTTGCGCCAATCCCGATCTGACGGTGATCCGCCTGGGCGAACCCGTGGTCTGCGCGGGCGCTTTGGCCGAACGTTACCGCGCCTTGGGCGGCAGCGTGGTCCAACGCGGCAAACCCGATCCGGCCATCTACCCCGCCTGCCTATCGGCTCTGGGCCTGAAGCCGGGGCAGAAGGCGCTGGCGGTGGGCGACGGCCTGCATACCGACATCGCGGGCGCCAATGCGGCCGCCATCGACAGCGCGCTGGTGATAGGCGGCATTCACCGTTCCGAGTTGGGCATCGATTGGGGTCAGTCGCCAAGCCAAACCGACGTGGAGATGCTGATCAATCGGCATGGTGCGACGCCAACCGCGGTCATTCCTACCTTTACTTGGTAAGCCCGAGACAGACATAACCACCAATCCGTTTTTGTTCTTGACAATATTCTCCTGTTAGTCATAGGCTCTCTTCGAGCTTCCCGAGCCGTTCCGCCAGTCAGGATAACTTGAGCGCGCTGGCCAGCAGCGCCAAGCCCTGCCGATGGGGCGAGAACTCAGAGGCTTCCCAAGCCACAATCGTCAGCAACCATCCGCCGCAGGCGGCAATGGCGCGACAACCGCGCCTGTGCCGGATTGCCTGTGGCCGCCAATGAAGGACTATTTCACCATGCTTCAATCCGCATTCAAAGTAAGGAAGGTGATCGGGGACGACCACAGCGTCGATCCCGACGACACCCTAAACACTAAACAGGCTCTCAATCGTCTGGGCTATTACAGCCCACCGCAAAGCTACGGTTTGACGCCCTATCCCGACCGGCTGATGTTCAATTCCTTAAAGGCCTTTCAGAAGGACGAGGGATTGAAGGTCGATGGCCTCATGCGCCCCGGAGGGCCGACAGAAGCCCAGATCGGCCAGCGGCTGGCGGAGAAAAAGGAATGGAAGCGCCCGCCTGATGCTCCACCTTATAATCCGAACCTTACAGGAAATGCCTCGAATTGCCCTTTGCCTGAGGGTTGGCAGCGAACTGGAAACGGCCAGGCAATTGACCCTCATGGGACTTACTATACCTGCAAAGAAGGCGGCCTCCTGGACAAGCTTCGCGGAAAACCGTCCGTGTGGGATCGCCGGAACCAGGGTATCCTTCAGTGGCCCAGCGAGAAATAGGTGACTACAGTTCCCGGCAGGCTCGCCTGCCGGGAACGTTCTTGTCGGAGGATCGCCATGAAGATTTCACGAATTACCTTTGCCGTGTTTTTTGTCTTTGCCATGTCCGCGTTTGACGCGCCATTGGCAGCCGACTTAACGACTTGGCTGCACCAAGCCATGGACACAAGGAAAAATCCATTCAAGAGCGCTGCAGATGCCATGCAAAAGCAGAACGAAGGGAACATGCAGGCAGCGACTGCTGGCGACCCTTTTGCCCAATTTTGGATTTCGCATTCTTACACGCGCAAGGATTCCCCCTTGTTCGACATGTCCAAAGGCATCCGGTGGCTAAAGGAGTCCGCAGAAAGCGGGCACGCCGATGCACAGATTTTCTATGCTGGGCTTCTGGAGGGCAATCACGAACAGAAACTGTCCTGGCTCGGCAAGGCGGCGAGACACGGAAGCGTCGAGGCGCTGTTCCTGCTCGATGTTTTCGAAGTGCTGGATAAGTTGCCTCGCGGCGCGTTCGAGGCAAGCGGCTTGTTGGAAATGTCGGCAAGAGCCGGGAATGTCAAGGCGCTGGGAATATTGTGCCGCTACGGCATGATCTTCTCAGGCGCGACAGATGGACATCCGATCCGCAATTGCGAGGATGCCGCCAAAGGGGGGTCTTCTGAAGCCATGCTTCGGCTCGGCATGCTTTACGAAAGGCGGATGGCGGATTTCGACATCGTTCCAGGCGAATATGGCGACCTGACTTTGGCTAACTTCTATCTGCGCAATGACGCCAAAGAATATAGACGCGACATGAAGAAGGCTCAGTCGTGGTACGAAAGGGCTGCGGCGGCAGGAAACCCAAAGGCACAAGCCCGCCTCGCCCGCTTCTTGTCCCAGAATTTGGGCGGAACCTTTTCTCTTCAACAGGCTTTCGAATGGGCAAAGAAGTCGGCTGCGCAGGGAGAAGCTGAGGGCTTGGCCCTGGCCGGCCTGATTTTGGTCAACGAGCGTTTGGGCGGCAAGGAAGCCAAGCAGGGCCTCGACTACTTGATCCGTGCGGCAGAGCGAGGCAATCCGGCAGCCATGATCGATCTGATTGTAATGTATGCGCACGGACAAGACGCGCCACGCGACCTCTCGATGGCTCTTGCTTGGTATTATTTATTGCAAGAGGAATTCGACATTGAGCGCGAAACGGAGGGCTACACGGATTACCTTCTGTTGCTCCCCCCCCAGCAGGCAATTGCCGATCTCAAGCAACTTGTCACCTCCGAAGCGGCGCTCAAGGGACGCCGGGCTGCCCAGGACCTGCGAGAGGACTTGGCTAGCAAGGGCTTCTGGCCCTTCCGCGCGCGCAGAGAAACTTACGCTCTGACCTATTGACCGAAGCTCACGCCCACCGCAGTCATTCCCACCTTTACTTGGTAAGTTCGAGACAGGCATAACCACCAATCCGTTTTTGTTCTTGACAATATTCTCCTGTTAGTCATAGGCTCTCTTCGAGCTTCCCGAGCCGTTCCGCCAGTCAGGATAACTTGAGCGCGCTGGCCAGCAGCGCCAAGCCCTGCCGATGGGGCGAGAACTCAGAGGCTTCCCAAGCCACAATCGTCAGCAACCATCCGCCGCAGGCGGCAATGGCGCGACAACCGCGCCTGTGCCGGATTGCCTGTGGCCGCCAATGAAGGACTATTTCACCATGCTTCAATCCGCATTCAAAGTAAGGAAGGTGATCGGGGACGACCACAGCGTCGATCCCGACGACACCCTAAACACTAAACAGGCTCTCAATCGTCTGGGCTATTACAGCCCACCGCAAAGCTACGGTTTGACGCCCTATCCCGACCGGCTGATGTTCAATTCCTTAAAGGCCTTTCAGAAGGACGAGGGATTGAAGGTCGATGGCCTCATGCGCCCCGGAGGGCCGACAGAAGCCCAGATCGGCCAGCGGCTGGCGGAAAACGAAAGGGATAAGTTCAACAAACCTGTCCCGATGCCTTCACACCAGGGCAACAATCAAAAGGATTGCAATGCCTCGGGCCCGGGCTGGGATAGAATCGATGAATATACCGCCAGAGACTCAAACACTGGCGCAATCTACAAATGCAAGCCTAGACCCTGGTATGATCCACGCGACAATTGGCAGGATACGGGGGAAAGAAACAAAAACCCGCTTCCTCCCTACCGACGCAAGTAACCTTTTGGTTCCCGGCAGGCGCTCCTGCCGGGAACACATTTTGCGGAGCACGTCATGCAATTTTCCAAATGCCGTTTCCTTGTTGTCGCTCTTGCGGGCTTGCTCATATTCCAGCAAGCGGCTAACGCAGAGGACTATTCGACTGTTCTCTACGAATGGGAAAGCAAGACGCCCTCTGCCGACATCAAGCAGCAATTATGGAAATTGAACCAGGGCATGACGCCCTTTGCTGAAAATGGCGATCCGGCTGCGCAATTTTACCTTGCCCGTTCAAACGGCCACGACCTATCCCCGCTATATGACCAAGCCCAATCTCTCAACTGGTATCTGAAGGCGGCAGAAGGCGGGAATGTTTTCGCCATGCTGGAATACGCAGAGATGATTTCTGCCGATCCCACCCAGCAACAGATCGCGCGTAGCTGGCTCGAAAGAGCGGCGAGAATATTGCCGGATGAAGCCGCATTTTTGCTGAGGGCGGAGAGGATTATGAATAAACCCCTCATCAATCGCTATGAAGCTAGCCGCCTCTTGAATGACGCTGCAACCAAGGGCGATGTGAGCGCCATGGAGGTCTTGTGTCTTTCTTCCTCCAATATCTCCCGTTTCTCCCGCCGCCCTCTAAGCACCTGCGAGAGAGCCGCCGCAATCGGTTCTGTACCGTCGATGTTGCATTTGGGAATGCTTTATGAGGCGCGCATGGACGACTTCTTCGTTTCTCCGTCCAGGAAGGAAACGGCACTCTTTGCTCTGCGCGATGAAGCCAAGAGCTTCAAGCCCGACCAGAAGAAGGCGCGGCACTGGTACGCGAAAGCAGCCCAGGCGGGAAACGCCAAGGCCATGGCCCGTTTTGCCCGCCTTCTAGCCCAAGGTTTTGGGGGGAAAGCTGACATGGAGAATGCCCTGTCTTGGGCGCAAAGGGCAGCCGTTCAAGACGAGCCGGAAGGGTTTGCCGTGATAGGGCTGATTTTCTCCAACGAGCGGCTCGGCCATAAAGATGGTCAACGCGGCGTGGATTTGTTGTTGCGTGCCGCACAGCAGGGCAATGCGCCCGCCATGCTGAATCTCGTTGTCATGTACGCTCACGGCCAGGACGTGGCGCGTGATTTCCAGAAGGCCTTGGCGTGGGCCTATCTATTGCAAGAGGAATTCAATTTGCTTGTTGCCATGGAAGGCTATGAAGGCCTTGTGCTGTTGGATGTCTCTCAGGTCTGGGGCGATCTGATCGCCCAGTTGCCGCCCGAAGCGGCGCTCAAGGGACGTCGGGCTGCCCAGGACCTGCGCGAAGACTTAGCCAGCAAGGGTTTCTGGCCCTTCCGCGCGCGCAGAGAAACTTACGCTCTGACCTATTGACCAACCGCGCACGCCAACCGCAGTCCGTACTAATCTCACCGGCGGAGGGGCGTTCACCTACTCCTCCGCCTATGGAGGGTTTAAAGTGCTCAAAGCATTTCTTCCGACTCTTAAACTCTTGTTGTTGGCCAGTCCTCTAGCCTGGGCCGATAGCCCTTCGTGTCCCGAAGACAAGCCACGCAATGGGATTGATTATTCCCTTCCTTGTTTTCTGCATAGCCCCATTGAGGAGGCCGATGCGAAGATTTTCTTTCCATCCGGAACGGCCCTGCTGACTTTGCAAGCCAAGGCCACGCTTGACCGTCAGACAACCATATTGCTTGCTTATCCTGAACTACTCGCCATCACAGAGGGATTTGTCGACAGCAAAGAAAGCCGCGCCTTGCAAACTCCCAGCAACCTTGCGCTTAAGCGAGCGCGGGCGGCTCGAGAATATTTAATTCAAAAGGGAATCGCCGAAGAGAGAATCGAGTCCGTCGCCAGCCCAACCCCCGCGCTCATTCCTAGGCAGGAAGACGAAAAAACGCTCGCCACCATGCGCTTCGTTAGAACCAGAACGCAGGAGCGCTGAAAAGGAAACCCTCAATGCACGCTTTGGGGTTCCAGTTCGTGCTGGCGAACGGCGGCGAAGGCGACGTCGCGCGAAGGGGCCATGCCGATCGGCGTGCCGTCGGCCGAGAAAATGGCCCATTGGCTGGCGCCACCCTCTTCGACCTTCCTGACGAAGGCCAAATTCTGCGCGCCCAAGGCGGCGAAATCCTGGGCGGTCAGCATCACGTGATGCGCTTGCGCCTCAGGGATTGATTTGCTGCTTATCGTGTTTTTCATCACACAGTCTCCACGTCGATGGTCTTGGCGTCTTTCTTGACGCCGGCCTTGCGGTTGCCCGTCTGGCCGCCTTCGATCTTGATCGTGCGCACCCGGCTTTCCGGTTGCGGACGCATAAGGTCGATATGCAAAAGTCCGTTGTCGAGATGAGCGCCAAACACCTCGATGCCTTCCGCCAGGACGAAGCTGCGCTGAAACTGGCGGGCCGCAATGCCGCGATGAAGGAAAACGCGTCCCTCCACCTCGTCGGCCTGACGCCCCCTGACGGTCAACTGGTTGTCCTCGGTCGCGACCACAAGGTCGTCGAGAGAAAAACCGGCCACCGCCAGCGTGATGCGCAACCCGTTCTCGCCGACCTGTTCGATGTTGTAGGGCGGATAGCCATCGGCGGAGGCCTTGGATATCCTGTCCAGCACGCGCTCGAACTGATCAAAACCCAAAAGCAACGGACTATTGAATACCGGCATGCGCGACATAACTGCGTCCTCCTGATGAAGCGAGGGCGATTGGCTCGAAAGGCCCGCTGGGCAGCGCCTTCGAACGGCAGACCATCATGGCCTGTTCCATACTATTTTGGTAAAGATATGCTTTGCGTCAAGATGGCCTGAAGATGAACCCTGTTTTTCCCTTGGCATGGATTTTGGCGGGCGGTGCCGCCCTGGCCGCCTTTCTGACCCCCGCGCTGTGGAACGGCTATCCTTTCGTCTTCTACGATTCAGCCGATTACATCGAGGCCGCCTTCACCTTCGACATGCCGCCTTTCCGCCTGCTGCCCTACGCTTTTCTTGTTTCGCTTGGCCGGGTTGCGGACAGTTTGTGGCCCGTGGTCCTGATGCAGATCGTGGCCTGTTTGCTGGTTCTGGTCCTCCTGGTCCAACTGGGCGGACGAAAAGGGATGCCGGGGCGGTTTTTGGCGGTTGCGCTGGGCACAGCC
The DNA here is from genome assembly GCA_015231795.1 of Alphaproteobacteria bacterium. Taxonomy (NCBI): domain Bacteria; kingdom Pseudomonadati; phylum Pseudomonadota; class Alphaproteobacteria; species Alphaproteobacteria bacterium. The sequence goes on from JADGAX010000004.1 coordinate 184,483, forward strand.
ATTCTCACCCCCGCTTCCTGGTATGCGGGATTGATCATGCCGGACGCCTTCGCGGCCCCCGCTATTCTGACCGGGGTGCTGGTTTTGGCGGGCTGGAAGCAGCTGGGGCGGCTGAAATATCTGGCCCTGCTCTTGCTGCCGCTTTTTGGCATGGTCCATGCCACGCATCTCTTGGTGCTGGCGGGACTGAGCCTGATCGGTTTGATCCTATGGGCCTTGCGCCAGGCCCCCAAGCAGGCGGCGCTGGCTTTGGCGGGCGCTACGCTGATCGCCTGGCTGGCGGTGCCCAGCCTGCACGCCATGGCGCAGGGCGGCTGGTTCTACAACAAGGGCGGATCGGTTTTCCTGTTGGCCCGTCTGGTCTCGGGCGGCGTGATCCAAAAGGATTTGCCAAGCCTGTGCGCCGAGAAGCCCTATCTGATCTGCGCCATGCAAGATCGTCTGCAGGGCGACGAGAATGAATTTCTGTGGGGGCGTGGCGGCGTGTTCTTTGGGCGCGCCGGGTCCATCGATGTCTGGATGGTCGAGGCCCCGGAGCTGCTGAAACGAACCGTCTTGGCCCATCCCGCCGAAACAGCGGGTTTCATGCTGAGCACGGCAGCAAAGCAATTCTTCGCCTTCGGACCCGGCGACGTTTTCGACCCTATGTCTTTTCACATGCAGCGCTCCTTCGAGCGCCGCTGGCCCAGTCAGATCGAACAGCTGCAAAACGCCCGTCAGGAACATGGATGGAGCCAGGGCAAGGCTTGGCTTCAATATGTCGGCGTCGCCTCCATGGCGCTGGGCCTTTGCGGGCTGATGCTGATGCTGTTTCTGGCCGTTCGCGGCCAAGACCGGCCCCGGGCGCTGCTGGCCGGATTGATTCTGGCGGGGCTTGTCGGCAATGCGCTGGCCTGCGGGGGATTGTCGTCGCTGGCCGACCGCTATCAAGCGCGCGTGGCGTGGCTTGGCCTAGCCGTCCTGCTGGCGAACTGGGATTGGATTAGAGCTAGAATTTATACGCGACGCCCAAGCGCAGGCTGATGTCGTTGGGGCTGATCTTACCCGTTCCGCCGGCGCTGTCGGTGTAGTTCATGCTGTTGTAGAAGACATAGCTGGCGTCGGTGCGCAAAAACCAGTTGTCGGTCATCAGATAGTCGAAGCCGACGCCGACCAGGGGGCCGTGCAGCGTCTTCGACTTGGAAACGCTGGGCGCGCCCGCATCGCCCGGTCGATTGCTGGCCAGCTTGAAGGACGAGGCCTGATAGCCGCCTTTCAGATAGATCAAGCCATCGTCGAACACCGGCGTGCCAATGCGAAGCGCGCCGCCGTAATTCCACGACTTCGACAATTCATGCTTGCCATTGTCTATCTTCTGCTTGGCCGAAGCGTGGGCATAGGCCCCCGCCAGTTCGCCGCCCAAATACAGCGACCCCATTTGTTTGCCCCAGCCAAGGAACAATCCGCCCTCGGCGCCGTCCACCGTATGCGTTTTCGAACCGCGCACCGAATGCTTTTCCTTGGTCATCGCCAAGTCGTAACCCGCCTGAGCGCCCAGATAGAAGCCCGACCAATCGCGCGCCTTTTTGTAATCGGCGATGGGCGTCGGCGCCATAACGGGTTCGGCCCTTGCTGCGGTTGCGTCGGCCACCTGGGGGGTGGGCAAAGGTGCTGGCTGAGCTTCAGCCAGCTTGGGGGGCGTTTCCTTGGTCCACCAGAAGGCCATGCCGCCACGGCGCACCTGAGCGCCCTGGGCATCGACCAGATCGATGACCAACTGATAGCCCTGGCCGTTGGCGGGATGCGGCTCGACCTGAACGATTTCGACCGGCTCGCTGGCCGAAAGGGTCACTTTCGATCCGCCATCGACGGCTTGATATTCGTAGCCGGTGATGCGACCGCCCGCCTTGGTCGACCCCTTGGCGGCGGTCTTCCAGGTTGCACCCGGCAGAACCACCGAAACCGATTTTCCGTCCTTGCCGACCGAATAGGCGAAATCGGTGCTGGCCGACAGATCAATGATGACGCGCGTTTTGTCGCCGCTGTGGCCGACCCTGAGACCCTGAACGGTCGCCAGAACTTCAGGCGCCATCAAGGGGGGGACATCGCCAACCGTCGCGGTACCGGCCCGACTGGGCGACATGGGTTCGGGAAGCGGCCCTTCAACCTTGGGAACGGGGGACGCTGATGGCTTGGGCGGCTCTTCCTCGCCTTCCTTCACCATCGGCGGCGGGACGGTCAACGGCGCTTCGCCCTCGTTGCTGACCAATTGCACAGCCTGCGACATGGCCGGGCCAAAAGCGGTATCGATGATGGTTTCTTCGTCGTCGAAGGGTGCCAGCTCAAGGCTTGGCGGCATGGCCAGGGATATGCGCTCCAAGCGCGTGGGCGCTTCGCTTGCCAGACCCACAACGCCCGCTGCCGCGCCGCCAAGAGCGACAGCTCCCAGCCCGGCCAGTATCAGCGATCTTGTGGATGACATGCGAATCGGCTCCGCCCCTACCAAAGTTAGTAGACTATGCGGGCCAAGCACACAATATGTCAAGGGCTGAGGGGTTAAGATCGGTTAAGCAATCTGACGGGATTCGACGCTGCGAGACGGGGGGTCCCGGTCAGTCGAGCCAGTCGGATTCTTCGTTGTTGTAGGGCCACATGGGGCGCCTCTTTCGGTTGCTCGCATCTGCGATATTGCACTGCAGCATAATATAGGTCAAATATGCTGACTTATCCAGACTTATTGCCGACGGCCCCATTCCTCCTTAACTTGAAGAGAGGAAGGTGTTGAAATGACCGACAAACCAGACTTCGCCAAACGCCTGTCTTGCCTGCGCAGAGAGATGAAGCGCCTGGGGATCGACGGCTTTCTGATCCCCAGCGCCGACGCCTTCCAGGGCGAATATGTACCCGCCTCCGACCGCAGGCTGGCCTGGATCTCCGGTTTTACCGGCTCGATGGGCCAATGCGTCGTCCTGTCCGCCAAGGCGGGGCTTTTCGTCGATGGGCGCTATACGCTTCAAGCCGCCCAAGAAACCGACGCCAAACGGTTTTGCCTTGTCCCCACTCAGGAGAAATCGCTTTCCGATTGGCTGGGCGAAAATCTGAAAGCCGGACAAGTGTTGGGCATCGACCCCTGGCTGGTTACGGCGAATGGATCAAGGCTGTTGGAAGATGCTTGCTCCAAGGCTGGCGCCAGCCTGCGTCTTTTGGACGCCAACCCCCTGGACGCCATTTGGAAGGATCGCCCCGCCCCGCCAAACTCGCCGGTCGTAGCGCAAGACGTCAGGTTCGCGGGCGAGGAACAGGCGGCCAAACGCTTACGGGCCAGCCGGTTGCTGGCCCAGGCCAAATGCGATGCCGCCTTGATCGCTTCCCCAGAATCGCTCTGCTGGCTGTTGAATCTGCGGGCCGCCGACGTGCCCTATGCGCCCTTGCTGCGCGCTTTCGCACTGCTGCATGCCGATGCCAGCGTCGATTTATTCCTGGATCAAGACCGGCTGAAGACCAGCCTGGGCGACGGCGTGCGCCTGCACCGCCAGGACAGCCTGATCTCGCAACTGAGCGCCCTGGGGCGCGCTCGAAAATCCATCAGCGTCGATCCGGCGCAAACGCCCCTGTTGCTGACGGACTGCCTGAAATTTTCAGGCGCCAGGATCGTTCACGGCCCTGATCCATGCCTGGGTCTTCGCGCCGTCAAAAACCCGGTCGAGATCGCCGGAGCCAGGGCGGCGCACCGGCGAGACGGCGCCGCGCTGGTTCGCTTTCTAGCCAATCTGAAGGCGGGCGTCCGCGAAACGCAGGCCGCCAAGGCGGTCGATGCCGAGCGCGCCAAAGAGGATTTGGCGCAAGGCCCCAGTTTCGGCACCATCGCCGCCCAGGGCGCCAATGGAGCCATCGTGCATTACCGCGCAAGGCCCGGGCGCGACGCAAAACTCAAGCCCGGCAACCTGTTCTTGCTGGATTCGGGCGGCCAATATCTTGACGGCACCACCGACGTCACGCGCACGGTTTTCATCGGACCCGGTCAACCGACGGCGGACATGAAACGCCTGTTCACGCTGGTCTTGAAAGGCCATATCGCGCTGGCGTCGGCGGTCTTTCCCAAGGGAACGCAGGGCGGCCAGTTGGATGCTTTGGCCCGCCAATTCCTGTGGCAAGAAGGGCTGGACTATGACCACGGCACCGGCCATGGGGTCGGCAGTTATCTGTCGGTGCATGAAGGGCCGCAGCGCATCGCCAAATCGGGCAGCACGGCTGCTTTGGAAGAAGGCATGATTCTGTCGATCGAGCCCGGCTATTACCGGGCGGGCGTTCTGGGCATCCGCATCGAAAGTCTGGCGCTGGTCGTTGCGGCAAAGCGCTCTAAGAAGGGCGAGCGCGACATGCTGGCCTTTGAAATCCTGACCCAAGCGCCCATCGACAAACGCCTGCTGGCGCCCGGACTTTTGACGAAGCCCGAGCGCCAGTGGCTGAACGCCTATCACCTGGGGATTAGACGGGCGCTCGGCTCTGGGCTGGAGGGGAAGCCAAGGGCTTGGCTGGAGCGGGCGACGACGCCGCTTTGACTTTTTTGAAGGCTTGCGAGATCAAGATCAGCGCGACATGGCCCAGCACGAAAGCCAGCGACAGGTTGGCGAAGCCCTCATGCAGATCGTCGCTGGGCAGATAGCCCGACAGCGAGGCTAGAACCGCCCCCATCAGCACGATCAGGCCCGAAGCCACGATCAGCAGATTGCGGCCCTGCAAGGCCTGCGGATCAAGATCAAGAAGCTGGCGGCGAAAGGCCTTGATCAATACGGCATTGGGCCAAGGCAGCGACCAGGGCGACCGTTCGGGGGCCAACAGAGCGATCAGCAGCCGCCAAGCGCCAAGCCCGATCACGAACCAGCCCGAGGCGATATGCATGCCCATGGCGTCGTCGCCCGTCAGAAAGGCCACGATGTACGAGCCTGCGAACAGCCCGTGCCAGAACAGCAGCAGATTGAACGAAAGGTTGCGCATCAGTCGTCGTCCCGGTCGTGATCGCGGTCCGAGTGATGCTTGTCGCCGGACGGCAGGCCGCCGGAATAGGCCGCCCCGGCGCCCGCCAGGACGATGCCCAGAAGAATGAAGGCCAGTGTCTTTTTCAGCATGGAAACGCTCCTTGGGAAACAATCTGGTCCCCAAGATAAGCAAACCCGGCTGAACGCAAGCTGAACCGGTTTCAGCCGCCAATCAGCGCCAGCCACTCGTCTTCCGTCAGAAGAGGAACGCCAAGCTCGCGGGCCTTGGCGGCCTTCGATCCGGCATCGGCGCCCGCCACCACGAAATCGGTTTTCTTGGAAACCGAATCCGTCACCTTGGCGCCCAGCGCCATGGCCTTGGCCTTGGCTTCGTCGCGGGTGAAGCGGGTCAGCGCCCCGGTGAAGACCACGGTTTTTCCGGCAACGGCGGAATCGACGCTGGCCAGCTTGGCGGCGGGCTGGATGGTCAGAAGGCCCGCCAATTCGTCGACGCCCTGTTTATTGTGGTCCTCGGCGAAGAAGCCCACCAGATCGGCGGCCATCTTGGGGCCGATGCCGTTGATGGCCTCCAGATCGCTTCGCGCCTCTGAAGCGCTGTCAGCCGCGGCAAGGCAGGCATCGCGGAAATTTTCGAAGCTCTCGTAATGCTGGGCCAGCAGACGGGCCGTCGCCTCGCCCACTTGCGGAATGCCCAGCGCATAGATGAATCGCTCAAGCGAGATGACGCGCCTGGCATTGATGGCGGCGAACAAATTCTCGGCCGACTTCGCCCCCCAGCCGGGACGGTTGCGCAGCGGGGTCAACGACTGGCGGTCGCGTTCCTCAAGGCGGAAGATGTCGGCGGGATGGGAGATCAGCCCTTCGGCCAGAAAGGCCTCGACATTTTTTTCGCCCAGTCCCTCGATGTCGAAAGCGCCGCGCGAAACGAAATGGCGCACGCGCTCGACCACCTGGGCCGGACAGATCAACCCGCCGGTGCATCGCTTGGCGGCCTGCCCTTCTTCTCGCGCCGCCACACTGCCGCAAACCGGGCAGACGGTGGGGAATTCGAAAACCGGCAGGTAAGACTGTCTTTTTTCAGGTATTACCCTGACGACTTGAGGTATTACATCACCCGCACGCTGTATGATCACCCGGTCGCCTTCGCGAATGTCCTTCTCGGCGATGTAATCTTCATTGTGCAAGGTGGCGCGCGAGACCAGAACGCCGCCGACATTGATCGGAGCCAGATGCGCCACCGGGGTCAACACGCCGGTGCGCCCGACCTGGATGTCGATTTTTTCCAAAATGGTTTCGGCCTGCTCGGCGGGGAATTTATGGGCGATGGCCCAGCGGGGCGCTCGGTCCGACGCCCCCAATCTTTCTTGCCACTCAACAATGTTGACCTTGTAGACCACGCCGTCGATGTCGAAGGGAAGACTGGCCCGCTCACTTGCAATTTTTTGCCAATAAGCAACAAGCTCCTTTGCATTCCGCCCCAGATCCCCCATTTGATGAATCTTGAAGCCCCAGCATCTCAGTTGGTCGATAAAGTCATTTTGCGTTTGCCAAAACCCTTTCTCACTGCAAGCCCCCCAGGCGTAGGCGAAGAAACTTAAGGGGCGCTTTGCCGTGACGCTTGGATCAAGCTGGCGCAGACTGCCGGCGGCGGCGTTTCTGGGATTGGCGAAAATCTTTTCGCCCGCTTTTTCCTGCGCCTCGTTCAGCGCGAAGAAATCCTGGCGGCTCATATACACTTCGCCGCGAATTTCGATGAAATCGGGAAAGACGCCTTTCAGGCGATGCGGGATATCGGCGATGGTTTTCAAATTCGCCGTTACGTCCTCGCCCACCTCGCCATCGCCGCGCGTAGCACCCTTGACGAATTCTCCCTTCTCATAGGTCAGCGACGCAGAAAGGCCATCGATTTTCAGATCGGCAAAGAAATCCACCGTGTGGTCTGGATTGTCTCGCAATTCCTTTAAGTAACGGCGCACCGAGGAGATGAAAGCCTCGACGTCCGCTTCGTCGAAAGCGTTGTCGAGCGACAGCATGGGAGCGGCGTGCCGGATTTTGGCGAATCCCTGGGCAGGGGCCGCCCCCACCTTGCGCTTGGGGCTGTCTTGGCGCTTCAGATGCGGAAATTTGGCCTCGATGGCCTCAAGCCGCTTCATCAGCGCGTCATACTCGGCGTCGGTGACCAGCGGCGCGTCGTCTTGGTAATAGGCCTTGTCGAGCTTGGCGATTTCGCGGGCCAGATGCGCCAGTTCGCCCGACGCTTCCAGATCGGTCAAGGCAGAGACCGGAATCTCCTTGCCGCTCATGCCCTGCCCATCAGACGCCAAGCGGCTTGGCGGGCCTCGCCGGAAATCTCGGCCCCCGACAACATGCGCGCCACTTCCTCGATGCGGTTCTCAGGGTCCAGCAGATCGATGCGCGTGGTCATGGCGCCCTTGGCTTCCGCCTTCGCCACCCGGTAATGATGGTCGGCCTGCGCCGCCACCTGGGGCGAATGGGTCACCACCAGCAATTGAAGCGAGGATGCCAAGCGCTTCAATCGCTCGCCCACCGCCGCCGCCACCGCGCCGCCGATGCCGCTGTCCACTTCGTCGAAGACCAAGCTGGTCACCGGGCTGATGCCCGCCAGCACGACCTTGAGTGCCAGCATGAAGCGCGACAATTCGCCGCCCGACGCGATCTTGTTCAAGGGACCGGGCTGAGCGCCCGGATTGGTCGCCACCTGGAAGGCCACGCGCTCCATGCCGGTTTCGCTCCAGTCGGCTTCGCCCAAAGGCTCGAGCAAGGTGGCGAAACGCGCCTTTTCCAGCTTCAAGGGCGCCAACTCCTTGGCCACGGCGTCGTCCAGCTTCGCAGCCGCCTTGCCGCGCTGGGCCGTCAGTTGGCGCGCCAGCTTAAGGTAGGATTCCCTGGCCTCGGCCTCGGCCTGGGCCAAACGCGCCAAGCCCTTGCCGCCGCCATCCAGATCGGCCAAGCGATTCTCGAGCCTTGCCGCCAGATCGGCCAATTGCCCAACCTCGACGCCATGTTTGCGCGCCACTTGCTTTAACGTGAACAGGCGTTCCTCGACCTGTTCCAGATGCGCCGGATCAAGATCGATTTCGCCTTGCAGCCGCTCGATCTGCGCCAAGCCCTCTTCGGCCTCGATGGCGGCGCGTTCCAAGGCCTGAATGGCCCCGGTCAGGGCGCCGCCCGCCTTCTCGGCCACTTTCTCAAGCTGGCGGCAAGCGGTGCGCAAAGCGCCTTCCACCGAAGCGGGGCGGGTAAGCGTTTGCAGCGCTCCGTTCACGCCCTCGGCCAATTTCTCGGCATGCATCATCAGGGCGCGCTTTTCAGCCAGTTGGGCTTCCTCGCCCGCCTGCGGGGCCAGTTTCTTCAACTCGTCGACCGCGAAGCGCAATTCCTCTTCCTCGGCCCTGGCCTTGGCCAAATCGGCTTCGGCCTGCTTGCGCGCCGAAGCGGCGGCCCGCCACAGGGCGAAGCCGCCCCGCACCTGGGAAATCAGGCCATCCAACTGGCCGAAGGCGTCCAACACCGCGCGATGGGTGGCGGGATTGAGCAGGCTGTGGCTTTCGAACTGGCCATGAATTTCCACCAGCGCGTCGCCCAATTGACGCATCAAGCCGACGCTGGCGGGCTGATCGTTGACGAAGGCTCGCGAGCGCCCATTGGCTTCCACGATCCGTCGCAGAACCAGTTCGCTGCCGCCGTCAAGTCCCTGCTCGGCCAGAATCGCCGACGCCAAATGGCCGGAAGGAAGATCGAAAACGGCGGCGACGCTGGCTTGCCCAGCGCCCGCCCGCACAAGGCCGGAATCCGACCGCGCCCCCAGGGCGAGGGCCAGTGAATCAAGAAGGATGGATTTGCCGGCGCCGGTCTCGCCGGTCAGGGCCGAAAGCCCGCTTTGGAAATCGATGTCCAAGCGCTCGATCAGCACCACGTCGCGGATGGCCAGGGCGCGCAGCATCGAATTCCCCTTAAGGCCGGACGGCTACCACAGCTTCCACCAGGACTTTTCTTTCTTGTCGGGACGAACCTTGACGTTCTCGACATTTTCGTAGCTGTCGATATACCACTCGCTGCCAGGAAAATTGTGGCCCAGCACGCTGGCGACCTTCTTGGCCTCGTCGGCCAGTCCCAGCGACTCATAGCTTTCGACGAGGCGATGCAAGGCTTCCGGCACATGGGTCGTGGTCTGATACTGATCGACCACGACCTTGTAGCGGTTGATCGCCGCCAGGAAATGGCCTTGCTTCTGGTAATAGCGCCCCACGGTCATTTCCTTGCCCGCCAGATGGTCGCGGGTCAGGTCGATCTTCAACTGGGCGTCGCGCGCATAGCGGCTGGTGGGAAAGCGCGTCACCACTTCGGACAGCGACTGCAGGGCCAACTGGGTCATTTTCTGATCGCGCCCCACATCGGCGATCTGGTCGTAATAGCAAAGCCCCTTCAGATAATAGGCATAGGCGATGTTGCGGTGGCCGGGATGCAGCTGAATGAAACGATCCAGGGCCAGAATGGCGTCATCGTACTTGCGCGCCTCGTAGTTGGTGTAGGCGGCCTGAAGCTGGGCCTGGGTGGCCCAGGCCGAATAGGGATGTTGGCGTTCGACCTCGTCGAATTCCTTGGCGGCGGCGCCCAGATTGCCCTTGTCCAATTGATCCATCGCCTGGTTGTAGATTTCCTCGACCGGGCGTTCGACATATTCCTCCTCTTTCGAGGCGCAGGCGGCAAGCGCCAGGAGACCCAGGGCGAGGGCAAGGGGACGGCGAAGAGACAAGGGCTGGTTCCTTTTCATGGCACGCGACTATATCATGCCGGTAGCCCCCTGGGGCAAGAGGGGTTAACAGGCTTTGTTGGTTGGGCTATCATCCGGCCCAGCGAGTTCAGCCCGAGGCCAGCCATGAAACCCGACCACAAAGACATCGTGACCGTTGAAACCGCCGTCGTCGGCTGCGATGGGGGCGAAGGTGCGCTTGGCCATCCCCTGGTCTTTCTGAAAATGGACGACAGCCGTCAGGTCGAATGCCCCTATTGCGGACGCCTGTTCCAACTGAAGGATGGCCTGGCGCTTGATGGCGGCCATTAGGCCGGTGAGCGTTCCCATCAAGCATCTGTATCTGGTCGACGGATCGGGCTTTATTTTCAGGGCCTTTCACGGTCTTCCGATGATGACCCGTTCCGATGGCACGCCGACCAACGCCGTTTACGGCTTTGCCACCATGCTGTCTCGGCTGATGGTCGAAAGCGACGCCGATCACTTGGCGGTGATTTTCGACGCCGGACGCAAGACGTTCCGCAACGAGATCTATCCCGACTACAAGGCGCATCGACCGCCAGCGCCCGAGGAATTGGTGCCCCAGTTCCCCCTGATCAGGGAAGCGGTCGAGGCTTTCGGGGTCGCCCAGGTCGAGCTTGAAGGGTTCGAAGCCGACGATCTGATCGCCACCTATGCCGCTTTGGCCCAAAGCCAGGGCGCCCAGGTCACCATCGTTTCCTCCGACAAGGACCTGATGCAGCTGATCCGCCCGGGCATCGGCCTTTTGGACCCGCTTAAAAACAAGGCGATCGGCGAAGCCGAGGTCATCTTGAAGTTCGGCGTCCCACCGAACAAAGTGGTGGATGTTCAGGCCTTGATCGGCGATCCCACCGACAATGTGCCGGGCGTGCCGGGCATCGGCGTTAAAACAGCGGCGGAATTGATCGGGCTGTACGGCGATCTGGACGGGCTGCTTGCCAAGGCAAGCGAGATCAAACAGCCCAAGCGGCGCGAAACCTTGCTGGCCAATCGTGACAAGGCCCTGATGTCGCGCGAGTTGGTGCGCCTGAAATGCGACACCCCCACCCCCTTGGGTCTGGAGGCGATGGAGCGCAGGCCGCCCGATCCCACCCGGTTGCGCGATTTCTTCAACCGCATGGAATTCCGCTCGTTACTGGCCAAGCTGGGACCCGCCTTCTCGGCGCCGCTGGCCCCCGCCGCGCCAAAGCCAGCCGCAACCGAGAGCGGCTACGAACTGATCCAAGACGAGGAACGCCTAAAGGCCTGGATCAGGGATGCGGCGAAGCAAGGCTTGCTGGCGGTGGATACGGAAACCACCAGCCTTGACGCCCTTGCGGCCGATCTGGTCGGCGTCTCGCTGGCGCTTGGCCCAGGCAAGGCCTGCTACATCCCGCTGGGCCATGAGGGTAAGGGGTCGCAAGGCGACCTGTTGAGCGCGCCCATCCCGCGCCCGAAGCAGATTCCGCTGGCGGCGGCGCTGGACATCCTGAAGCCCTTGCTGGAAGACGAGGCCGTCTTGAAGATCGGCCAGAACATCAAATACGACCGCCATGTGCTGGCAAGACATGGCATCGACGTTTTGCCCTTCGACGACACCATGCTGATCTCCTATGTGTTGGACGGCAGCCTGCACGGCCACGGCATGGACGAACTGGCCAAGCTGCATCTGGACCGCGACACCATCAAATTCGAAGCCGTCTGCGGCAAAGGCAAAGATCAGATCGGCTTCGCCCAGGTCGAAATGGACAAGGCGCTGGCCTATGCCGCCGAAGACGCCGACGTCACCTTCTGCCTGCACCAGACCTTAAAGCCCCGTTTGGCCGCCCAGCGATTGACCGGCATTTACGAGGAATTGGAGCGTCCCTTGGTGCCGGTGCTGGGCGACATGGAGCGCCAGGGCATCAAGATCGACATGCAGCGCCTAAGTGCTTTGGGCGAGGATTTCGCCAAACGCATGGCGATTTTTGAAGCCGAGGCCCAGGAGCTGGCCGGACGCCCCTTCAATATCGGCTCGCCCAAGCAGTTGGGCGAGGTCTTGTTCGACGAGATGAGCCTGCCGGGCGGCAAGAAAAGCGCTAAGACCGGGGCCTGGGGCACCGACGCCTCGGTGCTGGAAAGTCTGGCCGGCGAAGGTCACGCCCTGCCCGCCAAAGTGCTGGAATGGCGCCAGTTGGCCAAACTGAAAAGCACCTATATCGACGCCCTGATCGCCATGGCGGACCGTCATCACCGGGTCCATACCAGCTTTTCGCAGGCGGTGACCAGCACGGGCCGCCTGTCTTCGTCGGAACCCAATTTGCAAAACATCCCCATCCGCACCGAGGAGGGGCGCAAAATCCGCACGGCCTTCATCGCCGAACCCGGACATGTGCTGATTTCCGCCGATTACTCGCAGATCGAACTGCGCCTCGTCGCCCATGTGGCGGACGTGAAAGCATTAAAAGACGCCTTCGCCATGGGGGCGGACATTCACGCCAGCACGGCATCGCAGGTTTTCGGCGTGCCCATCGAAGGCATGGACCCCAGCCTGCGCCGCCAGGCCAAGGCGATCAATTTCGGCATCATCTACGGCATGGGGGCCTTTGGCCTGTCGCAGCAATTGGGCATTCCGGTCGGCGAGGCCAGCCGCTTCATCGAGGCCTATCTGGCCCGCTTCCCGGAAATCCGCATATATATGGAGCGCACCAAGGAGACGGCCAAGGCCAAGGGCTATGTCACCACCTTGTTCGGGCGGCACTGCCATACGCCGGGCATCGCCTCCAAAAACCCGAACGAGCGGGGATTCGCCGAAAGAGCCGCCATCAACGCGCCGATCCAAGGCGGGGCCGCCGACATCATCAAGCGGGCCATGATCCGCCTGCCCCCGGCCTTGCTGAAGGCGGGGCTGAAAACCCGTCTGCTGCTGCAGGTTCACGACGAATTGGTCTTGGAGGCCCCCGAGTCGGAGGCCCTAGAGGCCGCGGCCCTGGTCAAATCGGTCATGGAAGGTGCCGTCAGCCTGTCGGTTCCCCTGATCGCCGAAACCGGTGTCGGCACCAATTGGGGCGAAGCTCATTAACCACTTTGTTAACTTTTAGCGCGAGTCGCGTTAAGGAGTTTGTCGATTCATTTTGAATCACGCCCATTCTTTTTTGAGGCAGATCAAATACAGGCAAATTAACCTTGGTTTTACCAACTATTGTGTATTTCAGATACATCATCCCCAAATTCTTGTTTCTATCCCGGATCGATAAAATTTGTGGAAAAAGTCTGTTTTTCCTTGCCCGACCCCTTCGAATCAAGGTAAGCAGCTTTGTCACAGATTGAAACAGTCCGTGTGGATGACCTCGCGGGTTTGGTTCATGGTTCAGCAACGAAGGGTTACAAGGCTCCGCACCAAGGAGCTTAATTTGGAGAGGGAACACCCTCCCGCCCGCCTGAAGAAGGGGAAGACGCATGAGGGGTAAGAAGGCTTTGTTCGCCATGGCGGCCGCGCTGATGATTGCGGCGGTCCCCGTCACTTCTCAAGCAGCTCCCAGCAAAAAAGCATCGGTCGAAAAGACCCTTCCCAAGAAATGGCAGTGCGTTCCCTTCGCCCGCCTGAATTCCGACATCACCCTGCGCGGTGACGCTTGGCGCTGGTGGAAAGCCGCCGAGGGTCTTTACGAGCGCGGCCAGCTTCCCCAGGTGGGATCGGTCATGGTCTTCAAGCAGCACGGCAAGATGAAGCGCGGCCATGTTGCCGTCGTGACCACGGTGATCGACGAACGCAAAATCTTGATCGATCACGCTAATTGGGACCGCGGCCGCAATAAGGGCAAGGTCAACACCCATGTCGCCGTGATCGACGTCTCGGAAGAGAACGACTGGTCGCAGGTCCGCGTTTGGTACGATCCGGTCAAGGATCTCGGCTCCAAGAGCTATCCGATCTACGGATTCATCTACTCGCCCGCCGAGGATGGCGTGGAAATCACCATGGCCACCGACGCAGAGCTGCCCATGAAGGGCGAGCGTCTGGAAGCCGATCCCGCGCTGGCGCTCGAGAATGTGATGGACGGCGATCTGGCCGTCGGCGTCAGCGCCACCGAAACGCCGTAACGGCCACAATATTTTGAAATGCGAAGGGACCCCATTGGGGTCCCTTTTCGTTTGGCGGGTTCATCTCCCCCGGTTATGCGAAATTACCGCCCTTTGCCCGAGCGGCAATCCAGAAGCCAGACGTCATAGACCGGATGTTCCACCCCCGACAGGGCCGGGCTGGAGGCGAACATCCAGCCGCGAAAGACGCTTTGCGGCGTCTCATGGCGGCGCATGTCCCAAACATCAAGAAAGGCCGTGCTTTCGGGCGTTTCCTCGGCCGGGCGGCGATAGCAGACGCGCACGATCATTTGCAGCGTGCCGAAGCGCAGCGTATCGCCCACCGGCGCCTCGATGGTCTGCACGCGGGCAGTGATCTTGTCCAGCGCTTGCAAGACGGCAAGCGGCATGGCCACATCGTCGGCCAGAACCGGCTTGGAAAACGAAATCCCCAGCGCCAGAGCGCCAAGCGGCAACAGCCGGAGAAGACAACGCGTCATTCCGGCTCGGCGTCCTTGGGCGGTTTGGCGGGATCTTCGGTCGCCAGGAAGATGATCTCGCCCACCAGTTCCTCCAGCGCCTTCTGGTCCTTGGTCTTGGCCAATTGGCCACCCGGCTCGAGGTTGGTTTTGGCGCTTCCCGGTTCGATTTTGACGTAGGTGTCGCCCAGAAGACCGTCCGAACCGATGCTGGCCTGGCTGTCGGCGGGCAACTTGATTTCGGCGGCGATCGACAGGCTTAGGACGGCGCTGAAGCTGATGGGGTCCAGTTTCTGGCCGGTAACGGTGCCGACCTTGATGCCGTTGATGCGCACATCGGCCCCGGTCGGCAGGCCGCCGATCTTGGAAAAGCTGGCCGTCAACTCGTAGCCCTTGATCTTTTTCACATCGGCCGTGCCGTAGGCGAAAATGAGAAACATCGCGGCGGCCACCAGGACCACGGCGCCCAGGATGGTTTCGACGGGATTGCGGTTCATGGCGAGCGTCCCTGTAATAAAATTGGCCCTGACGTGGGCAAGGAAGGCTGGTCGGCCGTTTCCGGCGCCGGCGCTGGCGGCGCCAGGGATTTGGCGAATTCGGCCCGTCTGGCCTTGGCCATGCCGACGATCTTTTCCAGAAGATCGACCAGATCGACCGAATCCTGGGTATAGGTGATGGCGCTGCCCGCCTTGAGATTTTCGGCGTCGCCGCCCGGCTGCAATTCGATATATTTGGCGCCCAGCAAGCCGTCGGTATGGATCAAGGCCGAGCTGTCCTTGGGCAGTTCGACGCCGGGCTTCAAGCGCAAGGTCACGATGGCGCGGTAGGACTCGTCTAGTTTGTAGCCGGCCACCTTGCCCACCACCATGCCGGAAAGGCGCACCTGCGCCCCGTAGGACAGGCCATCGGTGCGCTTGAAGGTGGCGCGCACGTCGTAGCCCGGCTCCTCCTTCTTTCCGGTTCCGGAATAAACATAGGCCAGCAGAAGCGCCCCGGCGGCGATAACCGCGCCTCCGGTCAATGCTTCAACCCCGCGGCCAACCCGCATCAACGGCATGAATGTCCCCCCATCGCGCTGCCGATCCTTAGTTGGGCCGCCAGGGCTGGTAATCGCCGCTGGCTTTTTCGCGTTTGCCGCCCATCAGATCATGCCCTGGCGGCAGATAGGCATGGGCGGAACCCGTCTTGTTGGCTTGGTGTTCCCTCTGCCAGCCCTTGGCGGGATCGGGAGTCAGGGGCGAATCGCTGGTGGCGTGCAGCCAAGCATGCCATTCGGCCGGAACGCGGCTGGAATCCTTGTCGCCCTTGAAGATCACCCAGCGCTTTTCACGGCGCAGCGATCCGGCGGCCGGTTTCCAGCTTTTGGCCTTGTAATAGCGATTCCCCTGGGAATCGGTGCCGACAAGCAGGCCCCGAAACAGGGTGTAAAGATGGGTGCCGATATCCATGAGACCCCTCGAGTCACAACGCAAAACGCAGGGACTATGGCATCGGAGCGCTTAATCGTCCAGAGGAACGAAGAAACTACATGATGTGGGGTTAAGGGCGCGTTAACGCAAAATCTGGTTGCGCTTTGATCCGCTCTACCCTAGTCTTGTGGGTCTTGGGGGATACACCAACAATATCTTGGGAAAACCGGGATTCTCGTCCGAAATCACAGTCGATTCATAGAGGGGCCGCTATGCGAATCGCTCGCTACTATACCACCGAAGGCAAGTCTGCATACGAAGGCATTGAGTTTCGCGAAGCGACAAGCGAGATCCGCAACCCCGACGGATCGGTGGTGTTCAAGCAAGACAAGATTCGCGTCCCCGCCAGTTGGACGCAGGTGGCCGCCGATGTGCTGGCCCAGAAATATTTCCGCAGGAAGGGCATTCCTGCCGTCACCAAGGCGGTGGAAGAAGCGGACGTCCCCAATTGGCTGTGGAGGCGCGAACCCGATCAGGCGGCGCTGGCCACCTTGGCCGAGAAGGAGCGGTTCGTCGGCGAGGACAGTTCCACCCAGGTTTTCGACCGCCTGGCCGGCACCTGGACCTATTGGGGCTGGAAGGGCGGTTATTTCGACACCGAGCGCGACGCGCGCGCCTTCTTCGACGAAATGTGCGCCATGCTGGCCCGCCAGATGGGCGCCCCCAACAGCCCGCAATGGTTCAACACCGGCCTGCACTGGGCCTATGGCATCGACGGGCCTTCGCAGGGCCATCATTATGTCGATCCCTTCACCGGCATTTTGCAAAAGTCGGAATCGGCTTACGAGCATCCGCAGCCCCACGCATGCTTTATCCAGTCGATCAGCGACGATCTGGTCAATGAAGGCGGCATCATGGATTTGTGGGTGCGCGAGGCCAGATTGTTCAAATACGGCTCGGGCACCGGCACCAATTTCTCGCGCCTGCGCGGCGAGAACGAGCCGCTTTCGGGCGGCGGCAAATCGTCGGGCCTGATGAGCTTCCTGAAAATCGGCGACCGCGCCGCCGGAGCCATCAAATCGGGCGGCACCACAAGGCGCGCCGCCAAGATGGTGGTGGTCGACGCCGACCATCCCGACATCGAGACCTACATCAATTGGAAAGTCACGGAAGAGCAGAAGGTGGCCGCCCTGGTCGCCGGCTCGAAATTGGCCGACAAGCATCTGAACGAAGTGATGAAGGCCTGCCGCGAATGGGACGGCAAGGACGACGGTCAGCGCTTCGACCCCTTGGTCAACAAGTCGCTGAAGAAGGCGATTCTGGGGGCGCGCCGGGCGATGTTGCCCGAGAACTACATTCAGCGCGCCATTCAGTTCGCGCGCCAGGGCTTCACCGCGATCGAATTCCCGGTCTACGACACCGATTGGGATTCGGAAGCCTATCTCACCGTTTCGGGTCAGAACTCCAACAATTCCGTGCGTCTGACCGACGGTTTCATGCAGGCGGTCTTGAACGACGGCGATTGGAACCTTCAGCGGCGCACCGACGGCAAGGTGGTCAAGACCTTGAAGGCCCGCGACCTGATGGATCAGATTTCCGCAGCCGCCTGGGCCTCGGCCGATCCCGGTCTTCAGTTCGACACCACCATCAACGACTGGCACACCTGCCCGGCATCGGGGCGCATCAACGCGTCCAACCCGTGCTCGGAATACATGTTCCTGGACGACACCGCCTGCAATCTGGCGTCGTTGAACCTCGCCACCTTCAAGAACGCCGACGGCAGTTTCGACATCAAGGGATTCGAACATGCCTGCCGCCTGTGGACATTGGTTCTCGAAATCTCGGTGATGATGGCGCAGTTCCCGTCCTCGAAGATCGCCGAACTGTCCTATCAGTTCCGCACGCTGGGCTTGGGCTACGCCAATCTCGGCGGCCTGTTGATGTCGATGGGCCTGCCTTATGACAGCGACCAGGGCCGCGCCATGGCGGGCGGCATCACGGCGTTGATGACCGGCATTTGCTATGCCACCTCGGCCGAGATGAGCCAGGAGTTGGGCAGTTTTCCGGGCTATGACGCCAACCGCGAGCATATGCTGCGCGTCATCCGCAATCACCGGCGCGCGGCGCGTGGCGACTTCCAGGGCTATGAGCGCCTAAGCACCGCGCCGATGCCCATGGACGCCGCCAATTGCCCCAACCAAACCTTGGTGGCCGCAGCCCGCAAGGCCTGGGACCAGGCTTTGGAACTGGGCGAAGCGCATGGTTTCAGAAACGCCCAAGTCAGCGTGATCGCACCCACCGGCACCATCGGCTTGGTGATGGATTGCGACACCACCGGCATCGAACCCGATTTCGCCATCGTCAAATTCAAGAAGCTGGCGGGCGGCGGCTATTTCAAGATCATCAACCGCATGGTGCCCGACGCCCTGAAGAAACTGGGCTACAGCCAGGAACAGCGCGACGCCATCGCCGCCTATGCGGTGGGACACGGGTCGCTGGCGGGCGCACCCTTCATCAATCACCAGTCGCTGGCCGCCCTTGGCTTCGACGAAGCGGCGCTGTCCAGGCTGGAGGCCGCGCTGGCCAACGCCTTCGACATCAAGTTCGCCTTCAACAAATGGACGCTGGGCGAAGAATTCTGTCTGGAAAAGCTGGGCTATACCCGCGAACAGATGGACGACATGACCTTCGACATGTTAAGCGCCCTGGGCTTTTCCAAGGCCGAAGTCGAAGCCGCCAACACCTATTGCTGCGGCGCCATGACCATTGAGGGCGCGCCGCATCTGAAGCCAGAGCATCTGCCCGTCTTCGATTGCGCCAACGCCTGCGGACGCATCGGCAAGCGCTATCTGTCGGTGGACAGCCATATCCGCATGATGGCCGCCGCCCAGCCTTTCATCTCGGGCGCCATTTCGAAAACCATCAACATGCCCAACTCGGCCAGCGTTTCGGAATGCAAGGAAGCCTATATGCTGTCCTGGCGGCTGGGGCTGAAGGCCAACGCGCTTTATCGCGACGGCTCCAAGCTCTCGCAGCCTTTGTCGGCGGTCTATCTTGAAGAAGAAGCAGAGGAAGCCGAAGCCGCGCCGCAGCCGGTATCGATGGCGGCCCGCACCGAGCAGGTGGCCGAACGCATCGTCGAGCGCATCATCAAGCAGGCCCAGCGCAGCCGCCTGCCCGACCGGCGCAAGGGCTATACCCAGAAAAGCATCGTCGGCGGTCACAAGGTTTACATCCGCACCGGCGAGTATGAAGACGGCAAGTTGGGTGAAATCTTCATCGACATGCATAAGGAAGGTGCGGCCTTCCGCAGCCTGATGAATAATTTCGCCATCGCCATTTCCATCGGCTTGCAATATGGCGTGCCGCTGGAAGAATTCGTGGAGGCCTTCACCTTCACCCGCTTCGATCCTTCGGGCATCGTCGAGGGCAATTCGGTGATCAAGATGGCGACCTCGATCCTGGATTACCTGTTCCGCGAATTGGCGGTTTCCTATCTGGGCCGCAACGATCTGGCGCATGTCGAGATCGACGATTTGAAGCCCGACAGTCTGGGCAAGGGCCATGCCGAGGGCGATCTGTCGGAACGGCCCGGCATGGGCGCCAATCTGGGCGCGGTGGTCGAGCGCATCACCAGCCACGGCTATGTGCGCAACAACTTCTATGTGTTGAACGGCGGCATGGCGACCAAGGCCAAAACGGTGGAAGCCGAGGCGCATCTGGCCCAAGCCGTGGGCGCCGAAGTGATGCTGGATGCTGGCATGCAAGCCAGCGCCCAGGTGGTGAGCCAGGCCACCATGACCGCCTTCGATTCCAAGCTGGACCAAATCCGCATGGCCCGCATGAAGGGCTATGAGGGCGACGCCTGCGGCGAATGCGGCAACTTCACCTTGGTGCGCAACGGCACCTGCCTGAAGTGCAACACCTGCGGCTCGACGAGCGGGTGTTCGTGAGGGGTTAGGCTTGAAGCGGGAAGGGGCGGCAGATGAATACACCATCCGCCCCTCGTCCCGTTCTTATTCCCCCTGAGTTTGATTCCAGCAACCCTTTTGGCGAAGATGTTTTCAGCCGCAAGCAACTTGCGGATCGGTTGACCGGCTATATCGACCGACTGAGGGATGGCTGCGTTATCGCCATAGATGCCCCCTGGGGTGAGGGCAAAAGCTGGTTCGGCAGGCGTTGGGCAGAACAGTTGAAAAGCCAAGGCCACAAAGTTGCCTATATAGACGCCTTCAAGCATGACCATGTTGAAGACCCCTTCGTCATGGTCTGCGCCGAAATCATCAATGCACTTGGATCAAAGAAGGCTGCCAAAGTCAAAAAATCCGGCCTGAAGGTTGCCAAGGCCCTGGCACCGACGGCACTGAAAATTGGCATCAATGCAGTCGGTCGCCTTGTTGGAACTTCTGATATTTGCGGCGAGGTTGGCAAAGCCGTTGAGGACGTGAGCGCCAGCGCGGCGGACGCTGCAAAGGACTATTTCTCAAAACGGTTTGAAGATTACGAAGCCGCTAAGAAGAGTGTTGATGGATTTGCCGAAACGCTCGCCGAAGCAGCAGATGCCGAGGAGAAGCCTATCATCATTTTCATCGACGAGCTTGACCGCTGCCGCCCCGATTTCGCCGTCCGCACCATCGAACGTATCAAACATTTCTTCGACGTGCCTAAGGTCATCTTTGTCCTGCTTCTCAATCGCCAGCAATTGGAAGCTGCTGTCTGTGGTGTTTATGGTGAGAAGACGGATGCCGCAACCTATCTTGGTAAGTTTGTTCACCTATTTCTGCGATTGCCAAAGCGAAACAGCCTTTATCAAACTTCGCAAAACCACAGCATCCAGTACTGTAGGCATCTCGCACGAATCCTTGGTTTCCAGCCGACTAACGAAGTGAGCAATTTCACAGAAACCTTTGGAACCATAGCCACCCTTCTCGATTTTTCGTTTCGCCATCTTGAGCGTGGATACACTTTACTTGCCTTGGCTGGTGCAAATGGAGAAGAGATATCATTTTTGGCTTGGCCTGTTGCCCTTAAGGTTGCAGAGCCGGATATATTTTCAGGAGTTCTTCTTGGCAAGGCGGAGGCTCACAAGCTGGCTGGCGACTTAATTGAAAACAAACTGACACAGTTGCAGGAAGAAACTACCCAACGCGATTTAAAGATGTTTAGGGACCTTCATCGTGCACATCAAACAGAGAGTTTCAGTCATTTTCCGGAAGAAACCACCGAGATTCTTAAATACCTTAACTCGCGTGTTTACCGCTTTAGCTTTAGGGATTTCAGTAAATTTCTCCCATATTGGTGTCAGCGAGTGGATTTTGATATCGACTAAGGCGACCTGCCGCCAATGCTGTACGCTAATACCAACTTCCCATTGTTTCTTCGATTTGCGCCATTCTTCGTCCTGACGTATGATGAGCGGCAACATACCAATGCGGATTTACGGTCATGCGCCCGTCGATTGCCCTTGCCAGTGATGCCAACCGAAAGGCGCTTGCCAAGCTTTCGGAACGTCACCGGCTGACCAACATTCGGGTTTTCGGCTCGGTGGCGCGTGGCGAGGACGGAGAAAGTAGCGACCTTGATCTGCTGGTCGATCCTCTGCCCGATCTCACCACCCTCTTTGACATAGTGGCCCTGAAGTCCGAGGCGGAATCTCTGCTGGGCGTTCCGGTCGATGTACGAACCCTTGAAGACCTTCACGTCAGCATCCGCGCCCGCGTGCTTGGCGAGGCGAAACCCCTGTGACGGCGAACGGCCAGCGGTTTACCCTGAAGGACCTTTTGGGTTTTCTGCTGCAAGCCATTGAGCGCGTTGACGAGGATACGGATGGACTTTCCAAAACCCAGTTTCTCGCCGATTCCCGCCAAGGGCGACAGATCAGGGACGCAGTGGTTCTTAATCTCGGAACGATGGGGGAAGCGGCTGACGACATCCGAAAGCAATTTCCCTTGTTTGCTTCGCAGCACCCGGAAATCCCGTTAGGTCAAATCTGGGACATGCGTTGTCATCTGTTCCATGGCTATCACTCCATCAACTACGACGTCGTCTGGACCACTTGCCGCGCCGCCGTTCCCGATCTTGAGCGTCAAGTTCGTGCGGCGCTGGGCGAGATAGACAATGCCTGAAGTGGCTTTTCCGGTATGACTCTCCGTTCCGCCTTCAAACTCATCGCCGTCAATCTGGGCCTGCTGCTGGCGGGCGCGGTGGCGGTCGAGCTGATTTTCGGCGACTGGTTCGCCGACGGCCTGTCCTCGCTGAATGTCCAGCGCGACTATCAAATCCGCTATTCCGCCCAGGGTCTGTACGAGGGGGCGGGCGAGATCGTCTATAAGCGCGACCGCTGGGGTTTCAGGGGCGAATACGGGGGCGACCCAGCCCAGATCGAGCTGCTCACCATCGGCGGCAGCACGGCCAACCAGATTTATCTGCGCGACGATCAAACATGGCAGGCGGTGCTGGGCCAGGCCCTCAATCTGCGCATCGCCTCGGCGGCCATCGACGGCCAAAGCAGCATCGGCCATCTGGCCGCCTTCGAACGCTGGTTCCCCCAAGTGCCCAACCTGAAACCCAAATGGGTGCTGGCCTATGTGGGGCTGAACGACATTCTGGTCGGCGACAGCGCCAATGCCGACCGGCTGGAGCATTTCCCTTCGGCTCAGCACCATATCCGGCGCAAGAGCGCCATTTACCGGCTGGTTCAAACCGTCAAAGGCGTGCTGGCCGCCAACAAGGGGCGCATGGTTCACCGCAGGGTCGATTTCGAGACTGCCCGCTGGACAAACATTCCGACGCGCCAAGACTGGCCCCAGGCCCGCGCCCAGGCGTTGGAAGCCTATAAGGGCCGCATCCGCGCCCTGCTGGTCCATATCCGCGCCTTGGGGGCAACGCCCATTCTGGTCACGCAACGCCATGGCGATTGGCGCCAGCTTCCCAATGGCGCGGTCGAGGGCGTCGTCGAGGACAAAGCCGTCACCAACGGCGTCGATCATCACATTCTCATGAACCTTTACAACCAGGCCACGCTGGATGTTTGCCGGGTGGAAGGGGCAATCTGCCTTGATCTTGCCAGCGAGCTTGTATTCGAGGCGGGCGACTTCTACGATCTGGTCCACAACACGCCCCCGGGTGCGGCCAGGATCGGCCATTGGCTGGCGGACAAATTGAAGGACATCGTCGCAAAACCATGAGCGCCGTCGAAGACAAACTGGCCCAACAAGGCATTGCCCTGCCCCAGGCCGCGGCCCCGGTGGCCAATTACGTGCCCTTCGCGCTGTCGGGAAACCTGCTGTTCATGGCCGGGCAATTGCCGCTGAAGGATGGCAAGTTGCTGGCCGTGGGCAAGCTGGGCGCCGAAGTCGGGCTGGAAGACGGCCAGCTTGCCGCCCGCCAATGCGCCATCAATCTGCTGGCCCAGGCCAAGGCGGCGCTGGGTGACCTTAGCCGCGTCAAACGCGTTGTGCGGCTGGGCGTTTTCGTGGCGACCACAGCACAATTCACCGACCATCCGAAGGTGGCCAACGGCGCTTCCGACATCATGGCCCTGGCCTTCGGCGATGCTGGCAAGCATGTCCGCACCACGGTCGGCTGCCCATCGCTGCCGCTTGACGCCGCCGTTGAAGCCGACGCAATCTTCGAATTCGAATGAGGGGGAAACCGAACATGCGCCTAGTCGCGACCGCTATCATGATGCTGGGCCTTGCCGCCTGCGCCCAGACGCCGCCAGCCGTGGAAAGAGCGCCCGAGAACCTGATGGCCGTGCTTTCCGCCACCACCACGGCCCGCGTCGCCCCCGACAGCAAATCGGCCAAGGTGATGGTGCTGCCCGCAAACACCTTGATCGCCATCGAGGACGGGGCCGACGGCTGGTATCTGGCGGGCCTTGAGGCCTACGGAGATTTCGGCAAAGGCTGGCTCTACCACGATTTCCTGACCATCGACCCGCCCCGCAAGAAGGATGGCGGCACTTGGTCCCTGCCCGCCATCATGAGAAACGATGCGCTGCTGCGCGACGGCCCCGGCACCTGGGCGGGCAAGCTGGACAGTTTGAAGGCTGGCACAAGGGTGCGCGTGGTCGAGCGCCAATTGGACTGGTATCGCATCGATGAACCCAAGGCGGGCTGGATCAAGCACGACACCGCCTATATCGATGTCCGCACCTATCTGAACGCTAGGTGATTTTTATTCCGGCGGCACGGGCCGGGGCCTGCGGTTTTCGTCGATGGCGACATAGGTGTAAACGCCTTCGGTGACCTTCACCACCTCGTCGCTGTTGAAGCGGCGCACCCAGGCTTCGACCCGCACCGCGATCGAGGTGCGCCCCACCTTCAAGATGTCGCAATAGCAGGTCAGCTGATCGCCCACGAAAACCGGCTGGTGAAAGGTCATGGAATCGACAGCCACCGTGGAGACCGTGCCCCTGGCCCGGCGATTGGCGCAAGTGCCGCCCGCCAAATCCATCTGGCTCATCAGCCAGCCGCCGAAAATCTGGCCGTGCGGATTGGTGTCGGCGGGCATGGCGATGGCCCGCATCCAGATGTCGCAACGCGGCATGCCGCAGTGAAGATCGCCAGGATTCCGGTCGCTCATCGACTTACCCACAAAAAGTTGTTGGCCCACAAGATGTTGTTAGTATTTTCAAGGCTACCACGAGATATCCTTGAAGTGCTATCGCTTGATTTCTATAATCCGCCGCCATGTCTGATCTATTCCAAAATCTAGCCCCCAAGGGCAGCGCCTACACCGCCAAGGATATCGAGGTTTTGGAGGGGTTGGAACCCGTCCGGCGCCGTCCTGGCATGTATATCGGCGGCACCGACGAGCGCGCTCTTCACCATCTGGTCGCCGAAGTGCTGGACAACGCCATGGACGAGGCCCTAGCGGGCCACGCCACCTGGATCGATCTGGTGCTGGAAGCCGACGGATTCGTCACCGTGCGCGACAACGGGCGCGGCATTCCCATCGATCCGCATCCCAAATTTCCCAAACAATCGGCGCTGGAAGTGATTCTGACCACGCTGCATTCGGGCGGCAAATTCGGCAGTGACGCCTATAAAGTGTCGGGCGGCTTGCATGGCGTGGGCGTATCGGTGGTCAACGCCCTGTCCGATTCGCTGGTCGTCGAAGTGGCCAGGGACAAGAAGCTTTACCGCCAAGCCTTTGCGCGCGGCAAAAGCCAAGGCAAGCTGGAATCCCTGGGTCCCGTCAACAACCGGCGCGGCACGCAAGTGCGCTTCCATCCCGATCCCGAAATCTTCGGAAGCCGGGCGATTTTCAAGCCCGCCACCATGTACCGCATGGCGCGCTCGAAGGCCTATCTGTTTCGCGGCATCGAAATCCGCTGGTCTTGCGACCCCGCCCTGATCCGCGATGGCGAAAGCACGCCTGCCAAGGACACACTGCATTTCCCCGGCGGCTTAAGCGATTTCCTGTCGGCGGCGCTGGCGGGCAGAGCGCTGGTGGTGCCCGCCATCTTCGCGGGCCAAGCCCCCTTGGCCGACGACATGGGGCAGGTGGAATGGGCCGTCGCCTGGCCCGCCGATGAAGAGAATTTCCTGAATTCCTACTGCAACACGGTGCCGACGCCCGAAGGCGGCACGCATGAGCAGGGATTGCGCTCGGCCCTGGGGCGCAGCTTGCGCGCCTATGGCGAGATGGTGGGCAACAAGAAAGCCTCGCAGATCACCGCCGACGACGTGATCGGCGGCGCCGCCGCCGTGCTGTCGCTGTTCATCCGCGATCCGCAATTCCAGGGCCAGACCAAGGAAAAGCTGGCCACCGCCGAGGCGACGCGTCTGGTAGAGACCGCCATCAAGGACCATTTCGACCACTGGCTGACCTCGGACCCGCAGGCCGCCCGCCTGCTTTTGGAAAAATGCATCGAAAAGGCCGAGGATCGCGCCCGCAAGAAGCAGGCCAAGGAAACCAAGCGCCAGTCGGCAACCAGGCGCTTGCGCCTGCCCGGCAAGTTGGCCGATTGCACGCGCACTACGGCGGGCGGCACCGAACTGTTCCTGGTCGAGGGCGATTCGGCAGGCGGCTCGGCCAAGCAGGCCCGCGAGCGCGAAACCCAGGCCGTGCTGCCCTTGCGCGGCAAGATCTTGAACGTCGCCAGCGCCACGGCTGAAAAGCTGCACGGCAATCAGGAACTGAAGGATCTGATCGAGGCGCTGGGCTGCGGCACGCGCGCCAATTACGACGACGAGAAGTTGCGCTACGAGAAAGTCGTCATCATGACCGACGCCGATGTCGACGGCGCGCATATCGCCTCGCTGCTCATGACCTTCTTCTATCAGGAAATGCCCAAGCTGATCGAGAACGGGCATCTGTATCTGGCCTTGCCGCCGCTTTATCGTTTGATGGCGGGCAAACTAAGCGCCTATGCCCGCGACGACGCCCACAAGGAAGAACTGCTGGCCAAGGAATTCAAGGGCAAGGGCAAGGTCGAGATCAGCCGCTTCAAGGGCCTGGGCGAAATGCCGCCCATGCAGTTGAAGGAAACCACCATGAACCGCAAGGGCCGCACGCTGTTGCGCGTGCGCTTGGCGCATGGACGCAACGAGGAAGATATCGAGGAAGCCAAGGAAGTGGCGCGCATGGTCGACACTTTGATGGGCAAGCGCCCGGAGCTGCGCTTCCAGTTCATCCAGGAACGCGCCAAATTCGTGCAGGAACTGGATGTTTAGGGTCCTGCTGAGATTTTAGTTGGGTCCGTCCCCAATGCCGGGGTTTGCCCCATACCAAAATTTGGTATATATTGGCATCGATTACGGAGGTGCCAGATGGCGCGCAACACGTCGGTCTCGCTTGGCGAGCATTTCGCAGACTTCATTGACGCCCAGGTTCAGACCGGTCGCTACGGCTCGGCCAGTGACGTTGTGCGAGCGGGCCTGCGGCTTTTGGAAGAGCACGAGGCCAAAGTAAGAGCGCTTCGCGAGGCGCTTATCGCCGGAGAGGAGTCCGGCCCACTGGCGCCGTTCGACAACAAGGCGTTCCTAAAGCGCATGCGGACTAGGCATGCCCGGTAGCCGCCACGCTTATCAGCTTTCCCCACGAGCGGTCACCGACCTCGAAGACATCTGGCTCTATACGTTCAAGAACTGGTCGCTAGAGCAGGCGGATGGCTATCACAACGCCATCGTCGATGCAGTCGAGGGACTGGCGGCGGGCAGAAAGTCCGGTCGTCCGGTCGATATCCGCGAGGGTTATTTCAAATATCCGGTCGGCTCCCATCTGGTGTTCTACCGCTTTACCGAATCTGGCCTTGCCATCGTCCGCGTCCTGCACCAAAGCATGGATGTGGGGCGGCACCTATAGGTGACCGTCTATTTTCCCTTCCAGTTGGCCTTTCAGCCAAGCGGGTGCCTCATTCCCCCAGCGGTCCTGATGCACCAATGTTTCCAGCGGCAAGCGTTGGCGCCAGCCCGCCAGTTCCAGCTCGGGCTTGTCCAGAAAATGGGTGACATAGCCGATGCATAGATAGGCGACGGGCACGACGCGCTCGGGGATTCCCAGCGTTTCCTTCAACGCCTTGGGGTCCATGATCGACACCCAGCCCACGCCCAGCCCCTCGGCCCTGGCGGCCAGCCACAGATTCATCACGGCGCAGACCGTGCTGTATTCGTCCATCTCGGGAATATGGGTGCGCCCGATCACCACCTTGCCGGCACGGTCGGGATCGCAGGTGACGCACAAATTGACGGGGGATTCCAGAATCCCTTCCAGCTTCAGGCGGGCATAGGCCGCCCCCTTTTCGTCTTCGAACATGGACCTCGCCTCGGCGTTGGCCTTGTCGAACAGGCCCTTCACCCGAGCGCGAAGAGCCGTATCTTGGACCAGCAGAAAACTCCAAGGCTGCATAAATCCCACCGAAGGCGCATGATGCGCCGCCATCAAAAGGCGGGCCAATACGTCGTTGGGCACCGGATCGGGCTTGAACTGGGCGCGCACGTCGCGCCTGGAAAAGATGGCGCGGTACAACCCCTTGCGGGCGTCGTCGTCGAAGGCATAAGAGGCGTCGGTCATGGCGCGGATCATACTCCGATCGCGACGCTTGGGGAGACGATTTATGCCTAGCGGCAAGTCCTGCCCGCCCCCTCTTGGCGGTTTACCGAGCGGACAAGACCCAACCGCTTGATCTTATGCCCTTCGCCACCGCGACAAGGCTGGCACGCCCGATGCACCGTCCGATTCCCGAAGGCCTGGATAGGCGCCTTTTCCCCGAAAAACCGTCCAGGACCGGCAAGACAGGAGGCGGCCATGGGCTATCCGTTATTCGATTCCGAGTTCACGAACTGGCAAGGCGACCTCGAGACTAGGCTGAAAGAAGGCTTTGGCCGCTCGATCCGCGATTTGGGCGTTGAAGGAAAGACGCTCCTGGATCACTATTACGCCGGAGTTTCGGTCTTCGGCATGCTGGATGAAATTATCCGCCAGCACAGGCCGTTGCGTTTCGGGTGATTTGGTCGGGTCCGATCATCCAAGGGGGAAGAACGTGGGCGTGAGTTCGGTGTTTCGTTTGCTGGCTGGCAGTTTTGTCGTCCTGGGGCTTTCGCTTGCCCCGATTTCATCGCAAGCGCAAACCAAGCCGACCGCAGCCCCACCGGCCAAGGCCAGCGAAAAGAACGTCTTGCAGCCTCCGGCCGCCAAACCGCCAACCGCAGCCCCGCAAAGGGCGTCGCCCCCACAAGCCACGCCAGCCCCGCGCGCGGCCGTCGAGACCAGGGTCATTCCGGCCTTTGTGCCCCCTGGCCCCCCACCCATGGCGGAGACGGATTTTAGAAAACCGGTCTTGGCCGTTCTGAAGGCGGCGCAGGCCATGAATCCCGAGGAAGACGCCGCCCGCTGGGTCGATGCGGGTCCTTGCTGGGTATGGATCGGCATGAAACGCGATCAAGCCTGGGCGAAATACCGCTTTGCCTATGAAGGCGCTTGCCGCCAGGGTAGGGCCGATGGAAAAGGCCGTTTGAAGGTCGAGAACCAGGATATCCAGGGCAAATGGGTTCCCTTGTTCGATTACGAAACCAACTTCATCGGCGGGGTTCCCCTGGGCGACGCCATCGAAAGCGGCAGCGCCAAACTGGCGGTCGGCCTGCCCAACCGCTCGGTCCTGTCTTGGATGGGCGCCAGCCTGAACGAGGAAAGCGAAGTCTTTACCGTGGGCAAGGCCGACGATCAGGGCCGCGTGGTGCCTTGCGCCGCGCAGGGCATCATGGCGGCCGCCCTGGCCACCGACATCGGCGGCGAGCGTTTCAAAAGCCTTCTGCGCCGTTCTGTCTCGGTGGTCGCTTCGCAGTGCCCCGACCGACTGCGCAATCTATGGCTAGCAACTTTGGTGCCTTCGGAAGGACTGGTTCTTTCCAGCCGACAGGGTCTGGCGGGCGCCGAGCCGGTGCTGGCCCAGGCGGAAATTCGCGAAGGGCTGATCTATACCTACAGCCAACGCTTCGCGTCACCTCCGGCCCTGGCCCCGCAAGGAACGCCGGTTCCGGGCGCCCAACCGCTGGCCTGGACGCCGCCGATCGAGGAGTTGGACCACCAGCTTCTGCTGGTCGTCGCCCTGCCCGTTTTCCTGCTGTTGCTGCTGTTGGTGGCGATGCGCATCGCCTATGCCTCGACGCGCCAAGTCATCGGTCCCGCCCCTGCGCCCGCGGTCAAGACGAAGCCAGCCAATAACGCAAAACGGCGCTGATTGCGATCGGTTGCTCCAGGGGCGGCAGATGCCCGCTTTTTTCCACCACGACCAGTTTGGCGCCGGGGATCAAGGCCGCCATCTCGCGATGGATCTCGAAGGGGGTCAACTGATCCTGTCGCCCGCAAAGAACCAGGGTCGGGCACGCGATGCGCTCGAGATCGGCCCGCCCATCGACGCGCCCCATGATCGCTTTTTGCTGACGGATGAAGGCGTCCATCCCCACGCGTTCGGCCATGGCCAGAACGGTTCCCGCCACCTCGGGACGCTGCAAATGATCGGGATGGACCAGCATGGGCAGCAGGCGGGGGGTTACCCCCTTGAAATTGCCGGTCTGCGCCAAATCGATCAAGCCCAGCCTTCTTTCCTTGGCCTCAGCCGTATCGGGTTTGAAACTGGTGTCGAGCAGGGCCAGGCGCGTGATTCTTCCCGGCGCTTGGCGCATGATTTCCTGCGCCACATAGCCGCCCATCGACAGGCCCAGAAGGGCGAAGCGGGGCGGCGCCGAGGCCAGAACCCGGCTGGCCATCGCCTTGATGGCGTCGTCTTGCGTCAGATCGGCCACCTCGAAATGCGCAAGGTCAGAAAGGCTCTCCACCGCCGGGGCGAACAGATCGCCGTCGCACAGCAGGCCGGGAAGCAGCACGACCGGTTGGGTCATGGGTCGTCTCCTACTTGATCAGGGCGGACAGTTCCTTGAATTCAGGCGTTCCGGCGCAGCCCATCCATTCGAACAGAACCATTTCGACGGTCACGATATCCACCCCGTTCTTCTGCAGCCGCTGCTTGGCCGTCTCGATGCTGGCCGGTTGGCGCGAGGAACAGGCGTCGAGGGCGACGAACACGTCATAACCCGCCGCACGAAGCCCCAGCGCCGTCTGAGTGACGCAGATATGGGATTCGATGCCCGCCAAAACCGCCTGAGGCCGCCCGAATGCGGCCACGCGCTCCAAGAACCCCGCTTCGCCGGTACTGGCGAAATGCATCTTGGTAAACAAGGCGTCGTCGGGAATGAAGGGCCTTAGATCAGCCTGGGTCGGCCCCAGTCCCTTGGGATACTGCTCGGTCACGATCAAGGGGATGCCCAGGCGACTGGCCGCCCGCATCAAGATAGCGGCCCCCCAAAGCACTTGACGGGGTTCGGCCATCACCGGCAACAGCCGTTCTTGAATGTCGATCACCGCCAAAAAAGAGCGAGAAGCGTCTAGAAGCATCGCAACCCCCGAAAAGTTAACCACATAGGTTATAGGCCTATTGTCCGGTTCATGGCCCGTCGCCGCAAGAAGTGTAGCGTTAACCCGATTCGAAAGGTATAGTCTCATAATGACGTTTATTCTGAACGAGATGGATGTTTCTAGCGTGCTGAGACGTTGATGAGCGTGAAAAGCGGCCTATCCGAGGCGGATGTCCAACGCCTGCTTGCCGACCCCTCAGCAGAGGCGCGGGCCGATACGGCAGCCAAGCTGGCCGAGGGCTTCAACGCCCGCACCCTGACCGATTCGGAACGCCGCCTAGCCGAAGACATCTTCCGCATCATGATGCACGACGCCGAAGAGCGCGTGCGCCGCGCCCTTTCCCTGCATCTGAAAAGCAGCCCCGAAGTTCCCCGCGACGTGGCCCTGAAGCTGGCCCATGACGTCGAGACGGTGGCGGTTCCGATGCTGAAATATTCGGACATCCTGACCGACGAAGACTTGATCGAGATCGTGCAAAGCCAAGGCACCGGCCATCAACTGGCGATCGCCAGCCGCCCCAAAGTGTCTGAATCGGTTTCCGAAGCCCTGGTCGAAACCAAGAGCGCCGTCGTCGTGGAAACCTTGGTCGCCAACGAGGGCGCCGAAATTTCCGAAAACTCGCTGAAGTCCGTGGTCGACGCTTTTGGCGACAATGAAAGCGTGCAAGACAAGCTGGCGCACCGGGCCAAGCTGCCGATTACGGTGGCCGAGCGCCTGATGGCCAGGGCGTCCGAGAATTTGCGCCGCTATCTCCTAAGCCGCCCGGAGATGACCGCCGAGCAGGCCGACATGGTGGCGCTGCAAAGCCGCGAACGCGCCCTGCTGGGCTTGGCTGGCGACTATGAGATGGGCGACGTCGAATTGCTGGTTCGCCATCTGCACCGCAACGAACGCCTGACCGCCTCGATCATTCTGCGCTCGCTGTGCATGGGCGACCTGCGCTTTTTCGAAGCTGGCCTGTCGCAGCTTTCCGGCGTGCCGGTGGTCAATACCCGCATCCTGATCCATGATTCCGGCCGCCTGGGTTTCCGCGCCATCTTCGAGCGGGCCGGCCTTCCCAAGCAATTATTCCAGGCGTTCCACGTCGCCGTCGAGGTGGAGCGCGAAACCCGCTATGACGGAGCGCCCCGCGACCGCGAGCGTCATTCCCGCCTGATGCTGGAACGCATCCTGACCCAGTACGGCATGGATGACGTGCAGTTCGGCGCCGAGGATTTGGAATTTCTGATGACCCGCATGATGAAGCTGCCCTCGCCGCTCAATCCCGAAGCGGCATAGACTGATGGCGATTCTGGTCCGCTTGACCTCGATTTACGAGAGGCTGGGCTTCGACATTTCGACCGGCCTGAATCCCACCCATGTCTATGGCGAGCCGGTCGCCCCTTTCACCTATCTGTTCCAGAACGGCGAGGCGGTCAATTCAGCGGCCGGAATCGCCGTGCAGGAACTTTACTTCCTGGAAGCCCTGGCTGGGGCCTGGCAGCCCAGACACATCCTGATCGTCGGCAATTCCTTCGGCTGGAGCGCCGTCGCCATGGCGCTGGCCTTTCCGGGCAGCCGGGTGCTGGCCATCGATTCCGGCGACGACGTTTTCACCGTCGAAGGCCTAGCGCTCACCAATCGCATCGCGTCCGAGGAAGGTTTGTCGAACTTGCTGGCGGTGCGCGGCCATTCGCCCACCGACATCGAACGCCTTGCCCACGAGCACGCCAAGGAAACGCCCTGGGACATGTTGTTCATTGATGGCGAGCATACGCCGCTGCAGGTGGCGATCGATTTTGCGGCGGCGCGCCCCTTCGCCAGCCCAGAAGCGCTATGGCTGTTCCATGACGCCATCAGCTTTTCCCTGTTAAGCGCCGTCGAGGCGCTGGGGGCCGAACATGGCCTTGTCTTTCAGCCCCTGTGGCGAACGCCATCGGGCATTGCCGCGCTGGTCCCGCAATCCCTGGTCACCAGCGTAGCGCCGGTGCTGCACGCCTTCGCAGGATCGGAACAAGTCTTTAGGCATATGCGCGATCTTGGCCGCTATGGCTCGGGCGAAAGACTGCTGTCCAGCTTAAGATGCCCTGAGATTTAAGGCCCTTCGAAGTTTTAGCTGGATTTGCAAATCTTTCAACACATCGTCATGCCCGGCCTTGAGCCGGGCATCCACGCCTTGCCTGTTTTTGCAGAACATCGTGGATGGCCGGGTCAAGCCCGGCCATGACGGATTGAGGAATCCGATAAATTCCACGCCCAACGTCGATGAGCCAAATTTATATACCTTTCTCGACCCGTCCCACACGCCAAAGCGAGAAGGCTAGGCACAAGGCGGCCCACAAGCTGGCGACCGCCAGGGCCGTCAGATAGCCGCCATTGGACAGTAGTTGCGGCACGTCGGCGTAAAAGGGAGCGCGGATCAGGGTCAGCGCGTGACTGACCGGGTTGATCAGCATGACGGCCTCAAGCCACAGGGGCGCGCCCGCCGTGGGGAACAGGGCGCCCGACAGCATCCAAAGCGGCATCAGAAAGACCATCATCACGGCATGAAAACCCGACGTGCTGTTCATGCCCCAGGCGATGCCGAAGCCCAGCGCCGTAAAGCCCACCGACGCCACAAGCAGCCCCAGCAGCAACAGCCCCGCGCCGCCCAGGCTGGGAACCAGCCCCACCATGGGCGCCGCCACCAGCAAGATCAGGCACTGAAACAGCGCGATCAGCGCGGCCCCGCCCACCTTGCCCGCCACGATCGAAAAGCGCGCCACCGGGGCGGCCAGAACGCTTTGCAAGAAGCCCTGGTCGCGATCCTCGATCACGGTGATGCAGGAAAAGACGCCAGCGAACAGCAACATCATCAGCAGCGCGCCCGGGAAAAAATATTCCAGATAGCTGATCTCGCCCATGCCGGGCGGCTTGAACGAGGGCGAAAAGCCGGAACCTAAGAACAGCCAGAACAGCAAAGGCTGGCCGATGCTGCCCAGCACGCGCTGCGGCTGACGGATGAAGCGCACCCATTCGCGCCCCGCCAGGGCGACGGCGACGTTGGCATTGGCGCTCATGCCGCCAACTCCTCGGCGTCGTTGCCCAGCGGATCGATGTGATGGCCGGTTACGTGCAGGAACACGTCTTCCAGCTCGGGCTGCTTGATGGCGATGCTGACGATGTCGTCGCGATGGCGCTCAAGCAGCCGCTCCAGCAAAGGCAGGCACTCTTCTTGCGCCACATCCTCGATGCGCAACTCGTCGCCATAGCGGCGCAGTTTCATGACTCCGGTCTCGCCCTTCAATTTGGCTTCCAGATTTTCCAGCGCGTTCGAACGAATGACGATCATCTCGCGCCCCAGTTTCGAGCGCAGATTTCCAGGCGTGTCATAGGCCAAAAGATGGCCGTTCTTCAGAATGGCGACGCGGTCCGCATTTTCGGCCTCGGCGAAGATATGGCTGGTCATCAGCACTGTCATGCCGCGCTCGGCATGCAGGCGGGCCAGCGTGTCTTGAAAGGCGCGACGACTAGCGGGGTCCAACCCGGTCGTCGGCTCGTCGAGCAGCAACAAACGGGGCCGGGCCAGCAGGCATTTCGTCAGTTCCACCTGTCTGGCCAAGCCGCCAGACAGCGCCATCACCTTGTCGTCGAGGCGCGATTTCACATCGCTCCAACCCAGCGCCTCTTCGATCCGACTTTCCAGCAAGGAACCGGAAAGGCCGTATAGGGCACCTTGCAGTCGGATGTTTTCGATCACGGTCAGATGCTTGTCCAGGGCCGGACTTTGGAAGACCACCCCCATCAGGGCGCGCGCCTTGGCCGCGTCGGCAAACAGGTCGTGGCCGCCGATGCGCACGGTTCCCGAACTGGGCCGCAGAAGACCGGTCAGGATGCGAAACAGGGTCGATTTTCCAGAACC
This sequence comes from Alphaproteobacteria bacterium, assembly GCA_015231795.1. Taxonomy (NCBI): domain Bacteria; kingdom Pseudomonadati; phylum Pseudomonadota; class Alphaproteobacteria; species Alphaproteobacteria bacterium. The sequence continues at coordinate 218,985 of JADGAX010000004.1, forward strand.
GTTGGGGCCGGACAGAATCGTCAACTCGCCTTCGGTCACGCAGAGCGACAGTTGGGCCAGCGCCGCTCGTGGTCCCGTCTTCCTGCCGCCGGGATAGACATGGCGGACCTGATCGATGTCGATCATGCCGCCACGCGGTCTTTCATGACCCCTTGCGCATAGGTACTGGCCAGCTTAGCCATCCATGAATAGGGCTTCAGCCCCACGGCCTTGAAGATCATGCCGATGGCGCGCTCGACGTGATAGCGCCGGTAATAGGAGAAGGCGCGGCTGGAATAAGCCTTGTTGCAGCGCGCCAGATCATAGGGCTGATCGGCTTCGTTGGCGCAATGAAAGGCGATGGCCAGCTCGTCGTCGTCCACCTCGCGCAAGCGCCCCACCGCCACCTGAATGCGCCCCAGCAGCGACGCCTTCTCAGACGCGGGAACCTGCTGCATGTAGGTGTAGAACAGCTTGTAGTGCCTGAATTCGTCGGCGGCGATCTTGCGGCACAGCAATTTCAGCACCGGCTCGTCCACGCTGTCGGCGATGGCCGAATACATGGAGCTGGTGCCGGTTTCGACCAGACAGCGGGCCAGCAACTCGCCTTGCAAGGTGCCGCGGATCGACTTGTCCTTGTCGACGGGAATTACATAGGCGCTGGTGAATTTCTTGAAGGCCGCCTGGAAATCGTAGCCGGGATCGGCCAGTTCCGACCAGCGCCCCAGCGCCAGCCCATGCTGCACTTCTTCGTCGGCCCATTGGTAGGAAATGGCCTGGAATTTGGAATCGGCGTGAAAGATGTTGCGCAGATAGACCGTGTAATGCGGCGCGTTGTATTCGGTCAGCGCCGCCGCCTTGATGACCTTGACGGTGTCGTCATCCACCAAGGAGCGGTCGAACCGGTCCCAGGGGATATCCGTATCCATGTTCCAATGCTTGTTCATGAGCAACTCCTTACCCAATCAGGAGTTTGCCTCCAAAGCCCGCTGATCGCAAGAAGGCCGTCGGGAAAAGGTTAATGCCCCGCGCCGTCGGCCTTGGAAATGGCGGCCATCATGGCGTCGGCGATGGCGATCTGGGCCTCGGCCTCGGCGCGGGCGGCGTCGGTGTCCGCCTCCTCATAGGCCTGCTGGCCCGCCTTCAGGCGCGCCTTGGCGTCTTCGGCGCTGATTTCATGCACCGGGATCGCTTCCTCGGCCAAAACGGTCAGGCGCTCGCCGGTCACTTCGGCAAAGCCGCCCGCCACGAACAAGCGGTCGGTAATGACGCCGTTCTCGTAGATGTCGATCACGCCGGGACGCAGATTGGCGATCATGGGCGAATGGCCGGGCAGGACGCCGAAATCGCCCTCCTCGCCCGGAGCCACGACCATGTCATAGAGATCGGACACCAAAAGCCGCTCGGGACTGACTAGGTCGAACTGTACCTTGTTGATGTCCATGACCTTTTACCCTTTACGCCGCTTCGGCGGCCATCTTCTTGGCTTTCTCGACCGCTTCCTCGATGCCGCCAACCATGTAGAAGGCCGACTCGGGCAGATGGTCGTATTCGCCAGCCACGATGCCCTTGAAGCCCTTGATGGTGTCTTCCAGGCTGACCAGCTTGCCGGGGCTGCCGGTGAAGACTTCGGCCACATGGAAGGGCTGCGACAGGAAGCGCTGGATCTTGCGGGCGCGGGCCACCACCATCTTGTCTTCTTCCGACAATTCGTCCATGCCCAGAATGGCGATGATGTCTTGCAGCGACTTGTAGGTCTGCAGCACCCTTTGGACTTCGCGGGCGACGGTGTAATGCTCTTTGCCGACCACGTTGGGGTCCAGAATGCGCGAGGTCGAGTCCAGGGGATCGACGGCGGGATAGATGCCCAACTCGGCGATCTGGCGCGACAACACCGTGGTGGCGTCCAAGTGCGAGAAGGACGTGGCGGGCGCCGGATCGGTCAAATCGTCGGCGGGCACGTAAATGGCCTGCACCGAAGTGATTGACCCCTTCTTGGTCGAAGTGATGCGTTCTTGCAGCGTGCCCATGTCGGTGGCCAGCGTCGGCTGATAGCCCACCGCCGAAGGAATGCGGCCCAGAAGGGCCGACACTTCGGAACCGGCCTGCGTGAAGCGGAAGATGTTGTCCACGAAGAACAGCACGTCCTGGCCTTCTTCGTCGCGGAAATATTCGGCGACGGTCAGGCCCGACAGGGCGACGCGGGCGCGGGCACCCGGCGGCTCGTTCATCTGACCGTACACCAGCGCCACCTTCGAGCCGGAACCCTGCAGGTTGATGACGCCCGATTCGATCATTTCGTGATACAGGTCGTTGCCTTCGCGGGTACGCTCGCCGACGCCAGCGAACACCGAATAACCGCCATGCGCCTTGGCGACGTTGTTGATCAACTCCATGATCAGCACGGTCTTGCCGACGCCAGCGCCGCCGAACAGGCCGATCTTGCCGCCCTTGGAGTAAGGCGCCAGAAGATCGATGACCTTGATGCCGGTGACCAGCACTTCGGTTTCCGTCGACTGATCGACGAATTCAGGGGCCGAACGGTGAATGGGAAAGCGCCTGGCCGTCTTCACGGGGCCGCGCTCGTCCACCGGCTCGCCGACCACGTTGATGATGCGGCCCAGCGTTTCCGGACCCACGGGAACCGTGATCGGAGCGCCGGTCGCGACGGCCTGCTGGCCGCGCACCAAACCGTCGGTCGAGTCCATGGCGATGGTGCGCACGGTCGATTCGCCCAGATGCTGCGCCACTTCGAGCACCAGCGTGTGTCCCTGATGCTGCACATGCAGCGCCGAGAGGATTTCCGGCAGTTCGCCTTCGAATCTCACGTCGACGACGGCGCCCAGAACCTGGGTAATGAAGCCGGTTTTGCTGTCACTCATGGATGAACTCCTTTACGCGTTCGTCACAGCGCTTCGGCGCCGGAAATAATTTCGATCAGTTCCTTGGTGATGTTGGCCTGACGCGTGCGGTTGTAGCGCAGCGTCAGCGCATTCAGCATGTCGCCTGCGTTGCGGGTCGCATTGTCCATGGCCGTCATGCGCGCCCCTTGCTCGGAGGCGAAACTTTCCAAAAGGGCGCGGAAGACCTGGGTGGCCAGATTGCGCGGCAGCAGCTTGGCCAGAATTTCCTCGTCCGAGGGTTCCATCTCGTACATCGCCTTCATGGCGGGATCGCCGGACTCTTCGGCCACGTCGCCGCTTTCGAAGGGGATCATCTGATGGCGCGTCGGCACTTGGCTGATCGCCGACTTGAAGCGGCTGTAGATCAGGGTGGCGACGTCGAACTTGCCTTCTTCGAACAGCGTCGTGATGCGGTTGGCCACCTCGACGGCCTCGGAATAGCGCATGCCCTTGCGGCCAAGGCCTTCATAAGTGTCGATGATGAACTGGCCGTATTCGCGCTTCAACTGGTCGCGGCCCTTGCGGCCCACGCACAGAATTCTGACCTCTTTGCCCGCCGCCAGCTTTTCGTTGACGAATTGCTTGGCGTTGCGCACGGCCGAACTGTTGAAGCCGCCGCACAGGCCGCGATCCGACGTGAGCAGCACGATCAAATGGATCAGATCGTTGCCGTTGCCCGACAGAAGCGCAGGACCCTGCACGCCTTGGGGCAGATTGGCGGCCAGCGAACCGACCATGCGGTCCATGCGCTCGGCGTAAGGACGAGCCGCCTCGGCAGCCGATTGGGCGCGCCTCAACTTCGAGGCGGCAACCATCTTCATGGCCGACGTGATCTTTCGCGTCGACTTGACGCTGCTGATCCTGACCCGCAAGTCCTTAAGGTTTGCCATCGGCGAACCGCTTTCTTCCCTTAGGGTTTACGCAAAAGTCTTGGCGAAGCCGTCGAGGAAGGCCTTGACCTTTTCCTCAATGGCCGGGGTCAGCGCCTTCTCGGTGCGGATGGCCTCGAGCAGAGCGCCCTGCTTGGCGCGCAACTCGTTCAGCATGGCCGCTTCGAAACGGGTCACGTCGTTGACGGCCAGCTTGTCGAGATAGCCCTTCACGCCCGCATAAATCGACACCACCTGCTCTTCGACCGGCATCGGCGAATACTGCGCCTGCTTGAGCAATTCGGTCAGGCGGGCGCCGCGATTGAGCAGCTTTTGCGTGGCCGGATCGAGGTCGGAGGCGAACTGGGCGAAGGACGCCATTTCGCGGTACTGGGCCAGTTCCAGCTTGATCGAACCGGCGACCTGCTTCATGGCCTTGATCTGGGCGGCCGAGCCGACGCGCGACACCGAGAGACCGACGTTCAGAGCGGGGCGGATGCCCTTGTAGAACAGTTCGGTTTCCAAGAAGATCTGGCCGTCGGTGATCGAAATCACGTTGGTCGGAATGTAGGCCGACACGTCGTTGGCCTGCGTTTCAATGACCGGCAGCGCCGTCAGCGAACCCGAGCCGTGCGAATCGCTCATCTTGGCGGCGCGTTCCAGCAAGCGGGAGTGCAGATAGAAAACGTCGCCGGGATAGGCTTCGCGTCCGGGCGGACGACGCAGCAGCAGCGACATCTGACGATAGGCCACGGCCTGCTTGGAAAGATCGTCATAGATGATCAGGGCGTGCATGCCGTTGTCGCGGAAGAACTCGCCCATCGTGCAGCCCGTATAGGGGGCCAGATACTGAAGGGGGGCGGGCTCGGAAGCGGTGGCGGCGACCACGATGGTGTAGTCCATGGCGCCGTGATCGGTCAGCGTTTTGACGATCTGGGCGACCGTCGAGCGCTTCTGGCCGATGGCGACGTAGATGCAGTACAGCTTCTGCTTCTCGTCGGTGCCGGCGTTGACGTTTTTCTGATTGATGATGGTGTCGAGCAGAACGGCGGTCTTGCCGGTCTGACGATCGCCGATCACCAGTTCGCGCTGGCCGCGACCGACCGGGATCAGGGCGTCGACCGCCTTGATGCCCGACTGCATCGGCTCGTGCACCGAACGCCTGGGAATGATGCCGGGCGCCTTGACGTCGACGCGCTGGCGCGAATCGGCCTTGATCGGACCCTTGCCGTCGATGGGATTGCCCAAAGCGTCGACCACGCGGCCCAACAGGCCCTTGCCGACCGGCACCTCGACGATGGCGCCGGTGCGCTTGACGGTGTCGCCTTCCTTGATCGTGCGGTCATCGCCGAAAATCACGGCGCCGACATTGTCGATTTCAAGGTTGAGCGCCATGCCCATGATGGAACCCGGGAACTCGATCATTTCGCCCGCCTGGACGTTGTCGAGGCCGTGAATGCGGGCAATGCCGTCGCCGACCGACAGCACTTGTCCCACCTCGGCTACCTTGGCCTCGGTGTCGAATTTGGCGATCTGCTGCTTGAGAATGGCAGAGATTTCGGCGGCGCGGATTTCCATTACCCGACCCCTTTCATAGCGAGCTTGAGGTTTTGCAACTTGGTTTTCAGCGACGAGTCGATCATGCGCGAACCCAAGCGGACCACAAGTCCGCCCAGAAGCGAGGGATCGACGGTAATATCGAGATCGACCTTGCCGCCCGAGGTCTTGGACAGTTCGGCCTTCAGGGCGGCGGTCTGCGCATCGGTCATCGGCTGGGCGGCGCGCACCACGGCGGTCATTTCGCCGCGGCTTTTGCCCAGACGGGCAAGATAGGCGCCGATCATGCCGGAAAGCCCGGATTGGCGGCGCGAACGCGCGACCAGCCCCAGGAAACGGCGCGTCAGCCCATCGAAGCCGGCCTTTTCGGCCAGGGCTTGCAGCACCTGTTCATGTTCCTGGCGGGAATGGATCGGATTCTTGAGAAAGCGGCGCAGCTCTTCCGAGCCTGCCATCATGGCCTTCAGGTCCTTGAGGTCGGAAGCCACCCGGTCGAGGTTTCCACCTTCCTGGGCCAATTGGTACAGCGCCGAAGCATATCTTTCGGCAAGGCCGGATGATTCGCTAGACACGCGCTTGATGCCCTCGAAGAAGGGCCTTCGGAAAACCAAAGGCCTGATTTGTCAAAAAATTACCGTTCGGCTTGGGACAGCCCTGCCCAAGCGCGTGGTTTGTCTACCACACTCACCTTGCCCACGCAAGCCGATGCTTCGTCATTTTTTCGCGGGTGCAACACCGGCCGCCAAAAGTTCTGCTTCCTGGCGTTTCCCTAGCTCTTCTTGGGAAAACTCGCCAATCAGACTGTGAAATAGGCGGTGCCAATTGACGCTTGCTCGCAGGTGCAAAAAGACCGACCCCAACCCGATGGCGGCCCGGTCCATGAGCACGAATTCGCGGGGAGGGCGGACCCCACCCAAACGGCTAAGGTCCTCGCGCAAATGGGAAACGATCTTGTAACCTTCAGCGCCCGGCGAGGGGGTTTCCTGGATCAGGCGGGGCCGGTCTTCCAGCAGCGGCGCGAACAGGAACGAGGCCCAGCGGTTCAAAACAGCGATCAAGGCCTTGTCGGGTTTCGCGAACCCCCAGCCCTCATAGGCCGCCACCGCCAGTTCCTCGTCGCCGGTCTCGACGGCTTTGTACAAATCCAGCACGCCTTGCACGAAACGGGGCGAGAAAACTCGCACGCAGCCGAAATCCAGCAGATTGACCGTGCCATCCGAACGAATCGAGTAATTGCCCAGATGCGGATCGCCATGGATGACGCCATAGCGATAGAAAGGCGCATACCAAGCGCGGAACATGTTCACGGCCACGCGGTCGCGCATGTCCTGCGGGGCGTCTTTCAACATCAGCAGCGGCGCGCCATCCAGCCACGTCATGGTCAGCAGACGCTTGGTCGATAGATCGGGGACGGGAGTGGGAACCGCAACGCCCGGCTCGTCTGCCAGCATGGCGGCATAGAGGCGCATATGCGCGGCCTCGCGCTCGTAATCCAGTTCCTCGGCCAGCCGCTCGGCCAATTCTGCGTGAATGTCGGCGGGATCGATTGCCTTGTCGAAGGCCCTGTACAGGGCGAAGATCAGCTTCAATTGCTTCAGATCGGCCGCCACCACCGAATCCATGCCCGGATATTGCAGCTTGACCGCCAGATCGGCGCCCTCCAGCCCCACCGCCCGGTGAACCTGGCCCAGCGACGCGGCGTGCGCCGCCTCAGGCTCGAAGTGGCGGAACCTAGCCTGCCAGTCAGAACCCAACTCTCCCGCCATGCGCCGCTTCACGAAGGGCCAGCCCATGCGCGGCGCGTTCGACTGCAATTGGCGAAGTTCGGCGGCATATTCGGCTGGCAGCGCCTCGGGAATGGTGGCCATGATCTGCGCCACCTTCATCAAAGGCCCTTTCAAGCCGCCCAGCGCTTCCTTCAGTTTTCTGGCCCGCTGATCCTGACCGCCCAAAGCCACGCCGCCCATCGCCCTGCCCACCTGGGCATAGCGCTTGACGCGACCTGATAAATGATTGGTGCGATCTTGCATTGCATCACCCTCTTTTCTTCGTCATCGCCGGGCTTGACCCGGCGATCCATCCGGCAGGAAGGAAAAGGGCGTGGATGCCCGCGTCAAGCGCGGGCATGACGAAATTCGGGAACAGGCAACGGCTTGGCGTCTTGGTGGTTATTCATCTTCTTCAAGGCGCTTAACTCACCCTATCTTCTCCAACTCGTCGATGAAGCCGGTGATAACGTCCAGACCTTGTCGCCAGAAGGCGGGATTCGAGGCGTCCAGGCCGAAGGGCTTCAGCAGGTCGCGATGCCGCTTGGTGCCGCCCGCCTTCAGCATTTCGACATAATGTTCCTCGAAAGCGGGTAGCCCCTGGCGATAGCTTTCATAGAGTGAATTGACCAGGCAATCGCCGAAGGCATAGGCGTAGACGTAAAAGGGCGAATGGATGAAGTGCGGAATGTAGGACCAGAAATGGCGGTACTCGTCCGAGAACTTGAAGGCGGGACCCAGGCTTTCCTTCTGCACGTCCAGCCACATGTCGCCCAAGCGGTCGGGTCCGATTTCGCCTAAGCGCCGCTCGGAATGCACCCGATGCTCGAATTCGTAGAAGGCCACCTGACGGACCACGGTGTTCAGCATGTCCTCGACCTTGCCCGCCAGCAGCACGCGCCGGTTCTTGGGATCGGGTTCGTCGGCCAGCATCGCCCTGAAGACCAGCATCTCGCCGAAGACCGAGGCGGTTTCAGCCAGCGTCAGCGGCGTTTCGGACAGCAGCGGTCCCTGGGCGCCCGCCAGCACCTGATGCACGCCGTGGCCCAATTCATGGGCCAGCGTCATCACGTCGCGGGCGCGGCCCATGAAATTGACCAGCAGATAGGGATGCGCGCAAGGCACCGTGGGGTGGGCGAAAGCGCCGGGCGCCTTGCCTGGGCGGATGCTTGCGTCGATCCAGGGATTGTCGAAGAAGCGCTTGCCTATTTGCGCCAATTCGGGTGAAAAGCGTCCATAGGCGGACAGCACCAGGTCGACCGCTTCCCCCCAGCCATAGCGCCGATCCATGTCTTCGGGCAGCGGCGCGTTGCGGTCGAAATAATCCATGTGATCCAGGCCCATCCAGCGGCCCTTCATCTTGTAGTAACGGTGCGCCAACTGATCCCACGCACCCTTGACCGCCGTGACCAGCGCGTCCACCACCTCGTCTTCGACCTGATTGGACAGGTTGCGAGCGCTGACCGGGTGCGGATATTTGCGCCAGTCGTCCTCGATCGCCTTGTCCTTGGCCAACACATTGGTGATCAGCGAAAAGGTTGGCGCGTGATCGCCCAGCACCTTGCCAATCGCTTGGCCCGCCATCTGGCGGCGCGCCCGGTCAGGATCGGACAAAAGATCGGTGGCCTGGGTGATCGACATCTCGCGTCCCTCGATGGGGAATTTGAGCCGGGCCATGGTTTCGTCGAAGAGGCGCATCCAAGCCGAGCGGCCCGTCACTTCCTTTTCATGCAGCAACTTCTCAAGCTCGTCCGACAATTGGTGCGGCCGGAAGGATCTAAGGTCGCGCAGCCAGGGCGCATAGCGCGCGGCGGCGGGGTCTTTCAGCTTGTCGGCCAGCGTGTCGTCGTCCAGCCGATTGATTTCCAGCGTGAAAAACAGGGTATGGGTTGAAATGTCGGTGGCCCGCTCCTGCATGGTCTGGGAGAATCGCCCGCGCTCGGGATCGGCCACGTCGGCGGCATGCAGCAATTGGGCGTAGCTGAGCACCCGGCCCAGGGTTTCGTAGACCCGCTCGAAGCGCCCGATGACGGCCCCGAATTCGGCCCCCGACAGGCTGGCCAAACGCCCTTTGACCTCGGCTTCCAAAGCCTTGGCGTCGTGCATGGCCGCGGTCAGATCGCGCTCAAGCTCGGGGGCTTTCGGCCCTGCATAAAGGTCGGCCAGATCCCATTCGGGCAGCGGGGGGGTCAAATCGGGGGACGGCATATGTGTCATCGATATCTCCTTGCGTACCCTGGGCATATGGGTATCGTGACGGGAAAGTGTCAACGATATTCAGGGAGAGCAGCGGTGGCTTTGGATTTGATGGCCTGTCCCTCGATTCCCCATGCGTTCGAAACCAAAGCCCAGCATGGCGGCTTCCAGCCCTTCTTGTGGAGCAAGCAGGATGGCGCATGGCGGTCCCTGTCCTGGCAAGAAACCGCCGACCTGGTTCAGAAGGCCGCCAAGGCCCTGCAGGCCCTGGGGATCGAACCCGGCGACCGGGTGATGCTGGTTTCGGAAAGCCGCCCTGAATGGTTCATCGCCGACATGGCCATCATGACGGTCGGAGCCATTTCGGTTCCCGCCTATGTCACCAACACGCCCGCCGACCACCAGCATGTGCTGAATGACAGTGGGGCCAGACTGGTCATCGTTTCCAGCGCGGCCCTGACCGAGCGGGTCATGAAGGCGGCCTTGTCCACCCGCCACCAGCCCAGAATCATTTCCATCGAGCCGCCAAACCTGGATCAGAATCCGGGGCTTGAAATCATCCGCTGGCAAGACGCGCTGGATCTCGGCACCGCTTTCGCCGATCACAATTTCCCGGCACTCGAGCGCAGCGACACCGCCTGCCTGATCTATACGTCGGGCACCGGCGGCGTGCCCAAGGGCGTCATGCTGTCGCATGGATCGCTTTTGCACAATGTCGAGGGTGCGCGCATCTTGCTGGAAAGCCTGGGATTGAAGGACGAGGTGTTCCTGTCCTTCCTGCCGCTCTCGCATTCTTACGAACATACGGCGGGCCTGATGTTTCCGATGGCGATCGGCGCCCAAATCTATTTCAGCGAAGGCGTTGAAAAGCTGGCCGACAACATGGTCGAAGCCAAGCCCACCATCATGACCGCCGTGCCCAGGCTGTATGAAAACATGCGCGCCAGAATTCTGAAAGGGGTCGAGCGGGCGGGCGGCCTTAAGAAGGCGATGTTCATGAAGGCGCTGGCGCTTGGCGTCAAGGCCTATGAAAAGCCCGGCTCGCTGTCGCTGATGGAACGCTTGATCGACGCCGCGCTTGAACGATTGGTGCGCGATAAGGTGCGCGCCCGCTTCGGCGGACGCTTGAAGGCCCTGGTGTCGGGCGGAGCGCCCTTGAATTACGATGTCGGTCTGTTCTTCACCGCCCTTGGTCTTCGCATTCTGCAAGGCTATGGGCAGACGGAATCGGCCCCCGTCATTTCTTGCAACACGCCCTTGCGCTCGAAGCTGCATACGGTGGGACCGCCCCTGGCCAATACCGAGGTGAAGATCGCCGAGGATGGGGAAATTCTGGTTAAGGGCGAGTTGGTGATGCAGGGCTATTGGAACCATCCCGAGGCCAGCGCCGAAGTGTTGAAGAACGGCTGGCTGCATACCGGCGACATCGGCCGATTCGACGCCGACGGCTATTTGCAGATCACCGACCGCAAGAAGGACATCATCGTCAATTCAGGCGGTGACAACATTTCGCCCCAGCGCATCGAAGGGCTGCTGTCGCTGGAACCGGAAGTGTCGCAAGCCATGGTGTATGGCGACAAGCGCCCGCATCTGGTGGCGCTGATCGTGCCGGACGAGGAATTCGCCAAAGGCTGGGCCACCGACAACGGCGTGCCCTTCAGCATGGAAGCCCTGGCCGAGGATGCGCGTTTCCACAAGGCCGTGTTCGCCGCCCTGGACCGCGTCAATCGCAACTTGTCCAATATCGAGAAAGTGCGCCGATTCTTGCTGGTGCCGGAACCTTTCACCGTCGCCAACGAAATGATGACGCCGACCTTGAAGATCAGGCGGCACGTCATCCGCAAGCTGTGGGGCGCCAAGCTGGAAAGCCTGTACGAATGAAAACAGCCCCGGCTTCGACCGGGGCTGTTTGATCTTCGAATGTCGGAAACTGTTTAGCCGACGATCTCGATGGCCGAGAAGAAATAGGCCACTTCCTTGGCGGCGTTCTCAAGGCTGTCCGAACCATGGACCGAATTGGCTTCGATCGATTCCGCAAAGTCCTTGCGGATGGTGCCGGCGTCGGCGTTGCTGGGGTTGGTGGCCCCCATGATCTCGCGATTGCGGACCACGGCGTTCTCGCCTTCCAGCACCTGCACGACCACGGGACCCGACGTCATGAAAGCGCACAGATCGTTGAAGAACGAACGTTCGGCATGCACGGCGTAAAAGCCCTGCGCCTGACCCAGCGTCAGGTGAATGCGCTTCTGCGCCACGATCCTTAAACCGGCATCTTCGAAACGGGCATTGATCTTTCCCGTGAGGTTGCGGCGCGTGGCGTCCGGCTTGATGATCGAGAGCGTGCGTTCGATGGCCATCTTATAGGTGTCCTTGGTTGTTAACACTTATGGCCAAAGGCTGCCCTTGGCGCGGCGGGGGTTATAGCCCTAATTCCTGCGCCTAGCAATGGCGCTTTAATTGTTAACGTGTTAAACCCCCTCCCCATGTTGCACATTAATGATCTTGTCTTTCGCCAATCGGGTCGGCTCCTTTTCTCGGGGGCCACCTTGCACGTGCCGCAAGGCCAGCATTTGGGCCTGATTGGCCGCAATGGCTCGGGCAAAACGACGCTCTTTAGGCTTCTTCTAGGCGAGATTCATCCCGATGGCGGCGAGGTGAATTTGCGCCCACGCATTCGGGTAGGGCACGTGGCGCAGGACATGCCGTCGGGCGACGTCACGCCCCACGACATCGTGCTGGCCGCCGATGAAGAACGCACGCAACTTTTGCAGGATGCCGAAACCGAAGAAGACGGCCATCGCATCGCCGATATTCATCAACGCCTGACCGACATCGACGCCCATGGCGCTCCGGCCCGCGCTGGCGCCATTCTGGCTGGCCTAGGCTTCGACGCCGAAGCCCAGGCCCGTCCCATCGGCGAATTCTCGGGCGGCTGGCGCATGCGCGTCGCCCTGGCCCGCACGCTGTTCACCAAACCCGATCTGCTGCTGCTCGACGAACCCACCAACCATCTCGATCTGGAAGCCGTGCTGTGGCTGACCCAACATCTGGCCAAATGGCAGGGCACGATGGTGATGATCAGCCATGATCGCGACCTTCTGAATGCGGTGGCGGATCGCATCGCCCATATCGAGGGTTTGAAGCTGAACGCCTATCAAGGCAATTTCGATCGTTTCGAACGCACCAGGCGCGAGCGCCTGGATTTGCAGGCCAAGGCCTATACGAAGCAAATGGAGCAGCGCCGCCACATCCAATCTTTCGTCGATCGTTTCCGCGCCAAGGCGACCAAGGCCCGCCAAGCGCAAAGCCGCTTGAAGATGCTTGAGAAGATGGAACTGGCGGTGCCGGTGGTGGAAGACCAGCCGATCAGCTTTGACTTTCCAGCACCCGAGGCTTTCTCGCCGCCCCTGATCGCCATCGATGATGTGTCCGTCGGCTATACGCCAGGCCAACCGGTCTTGAAAAACCTCAATCTCAGGCTTGATCCCGACGGCCGCGTCGCCCTGTTGGGACCCAACGGCAACGGCAAGACCACCTTGGCGCGTCTGCTGGCGGGAAGGCTGGCGCCAATGACGGGCAATATCACGAAGCCATCCAAACTGCGCGTCGGCTATTTCTCTCAAGATCAGGCCGACGAATTGGATATGGCCGACACGCCGCTTGGCCATATGCGTTCCCTGGCGCCGCAATTGACGCCCGAGCGGATGCGCAACCATCTGGCCCGCTTCGGCTTTACCGCCAATCATGTCGAAACCAAAGTGGGCAATCTGTCGGGCGGCGAAAAGGCGCGTTTGCTGTTCGCCCTGATGTGCCGCGACGCGCCATCCTTGATGGTGCTGGACGAACCCACAAACCATCTGGACATCGACGCCCGCGAGGCCTTGGTGCAGGCGCTGAACGCCTTCGACGGCGCGGTGGTGATCGTCAGCCACGACGCGCACTTGATCGAACTGGCCTGCGACGAATTATGGCGGGTGGGCGATGGCACCTGCACGCCCTTCGACGGCGACCTTGACGACTATCGCGGCCTTTTGTCCGAGAACCGGCGCTCGGCGGGTTCCGACCCCTCGGCGCCCAGCCAACAAAGCCAGCCGTCTCGCAAGGACGAGCGCCGATTGGCGGCCGAAGCGCGCGCCAAGCTGGCCCCTTTGCGCAAGGCAGCCAAGGACGCCGACGCCGTGCTGGCGAAACTGCACGAGAAGAAAGCGGCGCTGAAGGCCAAGCTGGCCGATCCCAAATTGTACGATGGCCCGGCTGATGCGATGACCAAGCTGCAATTGGATATCGGCGCGCTGGATCGCGAACTTGAAGCCGCCGAGCTTGTGTGGCTAGCCGCCCATGAGGCGTTGGAGGGTGGGGAAACCCCTTAAGCGCCCCCTTGCCATATTAACACAGCATGTTAATATAAGTTTATGAAATTACTGCGCATCGGCATTCGCAGCCACGAGGAAGCCAAGGCCCGCCTGCTGGCTGTCGCCAGGGGACAAGCCAAACGCGCCAAGAACGAACCCACGGTCTGGCTGTCGTCGCTGGCCAGCCTTGCCCAATTGCTGAACGAAGAGAACATGGCGTTGTTGGCTACGATCCGCGATGGCAAGCCCGCTTCGTTGACTGAAGTGGCCGAGATGACCGGGCGCTCGTTGCCCAGCCTGTCGCGCACCCTGGCGAAGATGGAGGAATACGGCTTGGTGCGGATGGCGGAAGCCGGACGTTCCAAGGCCCCGCGCCTCACCTTCGACCGCTTGGAAATCGTGGTCGATCAGGTGTCGGGCGAGAAGGTGGCGGCTTGAAGGAAACCCATAGGATGTTTCATGCTTGCCTGCTTGAGCCACTTTTGATTTCGCAATTGCCAAAATGAAGGGCCAAACATAATGACAGCAACCAAACTACATATCGGTTTAAGTTATGATGACTCGTTACCCGAGGACCCAATTTCAGACTTTCGCAGAATTGTCTCCGCTGATGGGTTAGATATTCGAATAGAGTCACACCCTCCGCCAGGACCATTTGCGGGCTTGGAGTGGCTACTCTCAACCGCAGTTGTTCTTTTCATTGGGAAGGCTTATTTCGAAGGCTTTCTTAGCGAAGCGGGAAAGGAACACTACCATCTTCTCAAGAGCGGCATGAAGCATCTACTGAAGCACTTTGGCAGAAGGACAGTCACTCTCGTTGGCTCCCAAGGCAAGGTACATCGAGAGCAGCCATATTCGCTTCTCTACTCAATTCTGGCTGAAGCTGGGCCGAATAGGAAAATTAAGTTTCTCATCCCAATGGATGTTTCAGATGAAGAGGCGGATAGAAGTATAGAAGTTATTGCTGATTTCCTTGTTGCACATTATTCAAACTCGCTCGACGACACAATGAATGACGCGCTTGTTCAAACAAGAGCAATTGGCGGCACTGTGTTATTAGCGATCAATCCAGAAACAGGCAGATTGCAAATTATCAATCCGATTTCCAGGCAGTTTGAAGACAGTTAAAATTCTCAGACTGGCTGTGCTGTCGCGGGTATTCCCAGAGTGACATTGAAAAGCTTCGAACAGAATTAATTTAGGTGAGCCATCAGGTCCAAGCAGGGCAAATTTCCCCTCACGCCGCCCTTGGGTGAATCTGCGCTTCAATCTCCGTGCCTACCTGATCGCGGGCGATTTCCAAATCATAGGTCGCCTGCATGCCGATCCAGAATTCTGCACTGGTTCCGAAATAGCGGGCTAGGCGCAGCGCGGTGTCGGGTGTCACGGCACGTTTGGCGTTGACGATTTCGCTGATGCGGATTTGCGGCACGCCAATCGCCTTGGCCAAGCCATATTGGCTGAGGCCCATGGGCTTCAGGAAATCTTCCTTCAAAACTTCGCCGGGATGAGCGGGGGCAAAATCGGCCATGACATCACGCCGCCGGAACCAGTTTCACCTTTACCCGCCGTCCAACGGCGGCGGCGTACTTCTCGAGCGTCTTCAAATTGGGCGGCGTGCGCCCGCCTTCGATGCGGGCCACAACCGATTGAGTGGTACCCATGCGCTCGGCCACTTCTGCCTGGGTCATGCCCGCCTTTGAACGCGCCTTGATCAGTTCGCTGGCAAGCGCAAACTCTGGCTCCAGCGCGTCATAGGCGGCGCGATATGCCGGGTCTTTCATCCACTCTTCGTGAAGTTTTCTTACCGGAGTTCTCATAGCGCTACAACCCGCCAATCCATGAGCGCATATTATCGCAATTATGCGATAGCGGCAAGGGGTGGGCGATTAAGCCCTACCCCCGTTTAATCAACGTCCCCGCACCTTTTTCGGTGAAGATTTCCAGCAAGATGGCGTGTTCGACCCGGCCATCGACGATGACGGCGGCTTCCACGCCGCCCTCCACCGCCTGCATGCAGGTTTCCACCTTGGGGATCATGCCGCCGCTGATCGTGCCGTCCTTGATCAGCTTCTTGGCCTCGCCCAGCGTCAGCTCGCTGATCAGATTGCCGTTCTTGTCCAGCACGCCCTGCACGTCGGTCAGCATCAACATGCGGGCAGCACCCACCGCCCCCGCCACCGCGCCGGCGGCAGTGTCGGCATTGATGTTGTAGGTCTCGCCCTTCTCGCCCACGCCAATGGGGGCGATCACCGGGATGATGTCGGATTCGGCAAAGAAGTCCAGGATATGCGGATTGATCTCCGAAGGCTCGCCCACGAAGCCCAGATCGATGATCTGCTCGACATTGGTCGACGCGTCCTTCTTGGTGCGCTTCAGCTTGCGCGCCTTGATGAGATTCCCGTCCTTGCCCGACAGGCCGATGGCGAAACCGCCCTGGCCGTTGATGGCGGTCACCAACTGCTTGTTGATCGATCCCGACAGCACCATCTCGACCACGTCCACGGTTTCCTGATCGGTCACCCGCAAGCCGTCGATGAAACTGCTTTGCACGGCTAGGCGCTTCAGCATGCTGTTGATCTGAGGGCCGCCGCCATGCACCACGATGGGATTGATGCCCACCTGCTTTAGCAGCACCACGTCGCGGGCGAACAATTGGGCCAGATGCTCCTCGCCCATCGCATGGCCGCCATATTTGATGACGAAACTTTCGCCCGCGAAGCGGCGCATATAGGGCAGCGCTTCCGAAAGCACCTTGGCGTTGGCGTGAACGTCCTTGGCGCCGGCGTCCGGCTTGCGGCTGGTCATGGGGCGGCTCCTGTCTTGAATTCGGCCAATTCTGCCAGTTCGGCCCGAAGTTCGGCAATGCCCAAACCGGTCTCGGAACTGGTGACATGTAGAATGGGATGGGCGGCGGGGCGCTTTTTCAGCTCGGCCCCTACCGCCTCGGTCACGGCCAGCAACTGGGCGTCCTTCAGCTTGTCGGCCTTGGTCAGCACGCCCTGGTAAACGACGGCGCAAGTGTCCAGCAGCTTCATGATCTCGCGGTCGACGTCCTTGACGCCGTGGCGGGCATCGATCAGCAGCAGGGCGCGCCTCAACACCGAACGGCCCTTGAGATAGGTTTTGATCAGGCGCGTCCAGGCGTCCACCTTGTCCTTGGGGGCCTGGGCGAAACCATAGCCCGGCAGATCGGTCAACATCAGGTGACCGTCCAGATTGAAGAAATTGATTTCCTGGGTGCGCCCCGGCGTGTTCGAGGCCCTGGCCAGCCCGTGATGGCCGGTCAGCGCATTGATGAGCGAAGACTTGCCCACGTTCGAGCGCCCGGCGAAGGCCACCTCGACGCCCTGTTCCGGCGGCAGGCCATCCACCGCCACCACGCCCTTGATGAAGCTGCAGGGCCTGGCGAACAGCAGCCGTCCGGCTTCGATATCCGGCTTCGCCGCCTCGTCCATCTATCCGACTTTCACGCCCATGCGCTTCATGATCACCCATTGCTGGATGATGGACAGCACATTGCTCCAGGCCCAGTAGATGACCAGACCGGCCGGGAAGGTGGCCAGCATGAAGGTGAAGACGAAGGGCAGGATCATGAACATGCGGGCCTGCACGGGATCGGCGGGCTGCGGGTTCAGCTTCTGCTGCAAGAACATGGTCACACCCATGATGATCGGCCAGATGCCCAGCATCAGGAAGGCGGGCGGGTTCCAGGGCAGCAGGCCGAACAGGGTGAACAGGTTGGTGGGATCGGGCGCCGACAGATCGTGAATCCAGCCATAGAAGGGGGCGTGGCGCATTTCGATGGTGACGTACAGCACCTTATACAGGGCGAAGAAGATGGGAATCTGCACCAGGATGGGCAAACAGCCCGCCATGGGATTGACCTTCTCGTTCTTGTAAAGCGCCATCATCTCTTGGTTCAGGCGGTTCTTGTCGTCGGCGAATTTGGTTTGCAGCTCCTTCATCTGGGGCTGCAAGGCCTTCATCTTGCTCATCGCCTTGTACGACTTGTTGGCCAGCGGGAACATCAGCCCGCGCAGGAAGACGGTCATGGCCAGAATGGCCAGCCCGAAATTGCCCAGCAGCCCGTGCAGCCATTGCAAGATGTAGAAGAAGGGCTTGGTCAGGAAATAGAACCAGCCGAAATCGATGGCCAGATCAAGCCGCTGGATGCCCAGCTTCTCGGAATAGACGTCGAGCAGCAGCACATGCTTGGCGCCCGCGAACAGGTACGACTTGAACTGGATGCTGGCGCCGGGTGCCAGCGCTTGCACGCGGCCCAGGAAGTCGGTCTGATACTTGTCGTGCTGGTCCAGGCGGCGATGCAAGAAGCGGGCGTCGACCTCGGACTTGGGATCGGGGGCAACGGCGGCCAGCCAATATTTGTCGGTGATGCCGACCCAGCCGCCGGTGACGTTCTTTTCGACGATCTCGCCCCTCTCGTCCAGGTCTTCGTACTTCACTTCCTTGGAAGCGCCGCCGAACACGCCGATCGGCCCCTCATGCAGGATGTACAGATTTTCCAGCTTGGGCTTGTCGGTGCGCGACACCAGCCCGTAAGGGGCAAGGCTGTAGGCGCTCGCTCCGTCATTCTTCACCTGATCGGTGATGGTGAACATATATTCCTCGTCCACCTCGATGGTGCGCAGGAAGGTCAGCCCCTCGCCGTTCGACCAAGACAGGGTGACCGGCTTGCCCGGCTCTAGGGTGGGGGTGGCGGTCGTCCACAGGCTGTCGGGACCGGGCAGCTTGGGCCTAGCCTCGCCCGCCGCGACCCAGCCGAATTCGGCGTAATAGGGCGCGGCCGAGCCAGCGGGCGAGAACATCACGATCTCGGGGCTGGTGGGGTCGAGCGCTTCTCGGAACTTGGCCAGGGTGATGTCGTCCAACCGACCGCCCGCCAGCGAGACGGAACCATGCAGCTTGGGCGTGGAAATGCGCAGGCGCGGCGCTTCGCTTAAGGCCTTCGAGCGCAACAGTTCGGGGTTGGGGGCAATGGCGGCGATGGCGGGCGCTGCTGGCGTGACGCCAGGGGCTGACGCCGCCGGCGTGGGAACCGATGATTGGGTCGATACCGCCTGCACGGTCGGGTCTTGCGGCTGGAACGACTTTCCGAACATGTATTCCCAGCCGATCAGGACCATCGCCGTTAAAGCGACGAACAGGATCATATTGCGGTTATCGGACATCGGCAGGGTTCCTCGAGCTTATAGGCGTTTCTTTGGCGGGCACCGGGTCATAGCCCGAACCGCCCCAGGGATGACAGCGCCCCAGGCGCTTGGCGGCCAGCCAGCCGCCCTTGACCGCCCCATGAACTGCCACCGCCTCGGCAGCATAGGCCGAGCAGGAGGGGCCAAATCGGCAGGTCGGCCCCACCAACGGGGACAGCACAAGCTGATAGGCGCGGATCAGGAGCCTAAGAAGGTGGGCGGCGGGACTCATGCTGCGGGCTGGCCATCTTGGGGGTTGGCGGGTTTCATGGCGCCCACACGTTTAAGCGACCCAAGCAGGTCTTGCAACAACAGAGCGAAGGGACGGACCAGAGTTTCCGTCCGCCCGATGATGACAAAATCGTAATCTTCCCTGGCGTGTTGCGCCAAAACCTGATCGGCTGCCGCCTTCAGGCGCCGCCGGGCGCGGTTGCGGGCCACGGCATTGCCCACCTTGCGCGAACAGGTAAAGCCGATGCGGGGCAGGTCTTTTGAATCGAAAACCCCGCCCTGATCAGGACGGGGGCCAGCCTGGAGAACCAGGCCCGGCGAGGCGGCTTTGCGGCCGGAACCCGCCAATCGCAGGAACTCGGCCCGCTGCTTAAGGCGGCCGAGCTTGCTCATGCGAAAGCTAGGCCGACAGCCGCTTGCGGCCCCGGGCGCGGCGACGGTTGATCACGCTGCGACCGCCAACGGTGGCCATGCGGGCGCGAAAGCCGTGACGGCGGGCGCGAACGATCTTGCTGGGCTGAAAAGTGCGCTTCACGGTACATACTCCGGTTTTAGGCAAGTCTTGGAAATCGAGCGTGGTCGTATAGCGGGTTCAGGGGGGGAAGTCAACCAGGGGATCGAAATTCGGGCGGATTTCCCTCCCTTTCTCCCTGTTTCCAGGATTCTGCCGGTAACATGGCAAACAGCAGGGGCCGACACAGGATTTTCGTTACCCGTGCCACTTGCAAGTTGATATTCTCTTTTTCCCAGCTAGTTGGCTTACAGGACGGCATTTTATGCTTCCAAGCACTTTTTGTTCCCTGCCCTTCTCGCATCTTCAGATCACGCCGACCGGAACGGTCAAGCTGTGCTGCGTGGCGCAGGAAGAGGTGCAAAAGCGCGGCACGCCCATGTCGCTTTACAGCCATTCGTTTGAGGAGATCTGGAATTCCAACTACATGGTCGATGTTCGACGGGCTATGGCGGAAGGCCGTCAGACCGGCGCTTGCAATCGCTGCTATCGCGACGAAGCCGGTTTGGGCATCAGCTTTCGCACCCAGATGAACGCCCTGTCGTCTGGCGAGTTGGGCCTGTCTTTGGAAGGTCTTTTGGAAAGCGCCGCCGGGAACGGCTACCTCATCCCAGGCCGCCCGGTTCACTATCAACTGAACATGGGCAATCTGTGCAACCTGGCTTGCCGGATGTGCAACAGCGACTATTCCTCGAGGATTGCCGCCGATCCCGTCTTGTCGGCCTGGAGTCCGGGCATGCTGCAAGACATGGCAAAATGGCGGGGCGACACCCTGAATTTGGGGCCAACGGCCTACACCAACATACATTTTGACGGCTTTTATTCCGAAGAGCTGGATGACAAGCGTCGACTGGTCAGGTGGAGTGCGGGCAACGGCGACATCTCTTTCTCGCCGCCAGAAGGCGCGAGTTTCGGGCGCCTGAAGGCGACGCTTCGCGCCCCTCCTGGCACGGAACTGACGCTTAAGATCATGTTGAACGGCTTTGAAATCTTTTTCGGCCAAGTCGGCGAACAGGCGACGGACGTCGATGTCGATATTTCAGAACTGTTTCCCGCCACGACATTCCGGCTGCGCATGCTCAGTTCGACCGTTGGCGTTCCAGAAAGCGACAAGTCCTTCGGCATTGGCATTCTGAATTTGGCTGTCACCAGCCAACCCCACTCGGGAACGGAGAAACTGAGCCTGACGCGCTTTTCCGAGCCGGGCGGCTGGTGGACGCAGCGAAGCCTGTTGTTCGGCGAGTTGATGGCAGAGCTTCCTTCGCTGCGTCGGCTCATCTTGCAAGGCGGGGAATCCCTCCTGAATAAGGAAACGCCGGAAATTCTGGATCATCTGATCGTTTCCGGCGCGGCGCAAAACATTCACCTGCAAATCGTCACCAACTTCACCCAACTCAGCGACCGAACGCTAGAGCTGTTGTCCCGGTTCAAGCATGTAGAACTGTGGGCCAGCGTCGATGGCATAGGCCCCGTCTTCGAATACATTCGTTATCCCGCCAAATGGGATGTGATCGACCGCAATGTTGCCCGCGTCAAGCAGACGCCCAACATTTCCCTGGCCTTTGCCGTCGCCGTGCAGGCTTACAATCTTTTGAACTTTCCAGACATTCTTGTCTATTGCGACCGCCACAATTTGCCTTGCATCGCCAGTATCCTACTTGGCCCCGGCTTCTTGAGCGTCCTGGTGTTGCCGCCCGCCATTCGCCAGACGGCGATCAATCGCATCAAAGACACGAAGGAAAGGCTTGAAACCGTCAATGCCAGATCGGCGGCAAATTCGGTGATCGACTTTCTCGAGCAAAAAGCCGATGTGCAATATTGCGACATGATTGAAAGTTTCATGCATTTCACCAACGACCTTGACGGCGCGCGCGGCCAAAGTTTCACGGAGCTGCACGGTGAACTGGCAGCCGCTTTCAATGTCGCAGGCCATCCCTGGGACGCCAGCCTGCATACTTGGCTAGAATCAAAGCTCATTGATGGGCCAAAGGAAGCGTAAAGAAAAAGGTGCTGCCTTCCCCTGGCTGGCTTTCCACCCAAATCCGCCCGCCATGCCGCTCGACGATCTTCTTGCACAAGGCCAAGCCGATGCCTGTTCCCTCATACTGGCTTTGGGTGTGCAGACGCTGGAAAATGGCAAAGATGCGATCTTGATGTTCGGCGGGAATGCCGATGCCGTTATCTTGAACGGATAGCGTGCAGAACCTCCCCTCGATCCTGGCCTTGACGCGAATCTCGGTCCGGCGCTCGGCCAATCGGTATTTGAGCGCGTTGGCCACCAGATTCTGCAATAGACGCGACAACTCTTCGCTGTCCCCCAAAACGACGGGCAAGGATCCATCCGCCTCGACGCTGGCCTGCAATTGCAGGATGGAAGGCCCAAGGTCTTGCAGAACATCCTTCATGACCAGATTCAGATCGACGGGACGGAAAGGTTCCTTGGATCGTCCGATACGCGAATAATCCAAAAGATGGTGGATCATCCGATCCATGCGTTGGGCGCCATCGCGGGCAAAGCCGATGAATTCGCGGGCCTCGTCATTCAACGTGCTGGCATATTTCTTTTCCAAAAGCGTGACGAAACTGCTGACCATGCGCAAGGGTTCGCGCAAATCATGCGAAGCCGCATAAGCAAATTGCTCCAATTCGGCGTTCGAACGCTTAAGCTCGGCCTCCATGTCCCTTCGCTCGCTGATGTCATGAAAGATCAGAGCGACGCCAGCAATTCTGTCTTCGATTCTCAGTGGCGCAACCGCATATTCGACGGGAATAGGTTTGCCGCCCACCCCTTCGAAACTTTCATCGCTAGCGCGGCGGACCTCGCCATCCTGCAGGGTCTGACGAATGGCGCAGAAACCATCCGTACAAAGCTGACCTTGCGCCAATCGATGTTTGAAGGCGTCTATCGTCGTCAGACCAAGCATTTCTTCTGGCCCGCAATAGCCCAGCAAGGCGGCGGCTTCGGGATTTGCAAAGGTGATCTTGCTTTCGGGGTCGATGCCGACAATTCCCTCGGCCGCCGTTTTCAAGACCAGTTCCAGCCGGGCTGCGGTCGCCCGCTGCACGGAAACGCTTTTGCGCAGCTCAATCATGGACCGGCCAGCCGCCGCCTGGGCCTGGACCAGTTCCGCCATTGTCCGGCCCTGGCGTTTCCAGGACTGCAGCAACAGGGCAGACGAAACAAAGAGAATGACCGCGAACACCGTAAAGGTAGCAAGGGCAATCCTGGTTTGCTGGCGCCACGAGGCCAGATAGTCCAACTCGGCCAGACCAACACTGATATACAACGGATAGTTTTCAAGCTTCTTGATCGAGAAAGCACGGGTTATTCCGTCCAACGTGCCCAATGCCGAAAAGCTGGCCTCTGTTTTTCCGGCATTCATGATCTCGACGATTTGCGGCGAGGAAAGGACGCGCCCGATAAATCCGCCTTGATCGCTAGGCGATGGATGGCGGGCAATGACGGACCGCCCAGCATCGAGCAGGGTGACCGTTCCGTTGGGGCCTGTATCAACCTTGGAAAAAATTTGACTGAAATAATCCAGAGCGATGTTCGCGTAAACAATGCCGCCGAAAGACCCGTCGGGGTTCGTCAGGCGCCGGGATAGCGGAAGAACCCAGCGCTTGGAAATTCTGGCCATGACCGGCGGTCCGAAAACTAGGCCTGAGTTTGCATTATCCCTTTGCGCCATGAAGAATGAGCGGTCGGACACATTGGTGGGCGCCGCTTCCTGGACGCCCGGCCCAAACCGGACATTCCCTGTGGCATCGGTCACACGCAGGCTGATGATTTGTGGCAATCGCGCCTGTTGCCGCGCAAGATACGCGTTCAAGGCGTCGGGGATTATCTTTCCCGTCTCCTGCTGATGGCCGATCTCCTCGACAGCCGAAAGCATCACTAAATCGACTTCGTGAACGGCGCTGCGCAAATATGCTTCCAGGATGTCCGCCTGGCCGCGCGACGAACTTTCCGCCTTCTCCTCTTCTTGTCCGAGGCTTCCGCTCAACATGACGAAAAGAATGACGCCCAGGGACACCAAGGTCGCAGCTACGAACAAGATGACCGAAGCAAAGCCCTTGTCTGGCAACGCCCCAACCTTCCGGGGCTGCGGCTTGCCGACGCCCAGTTCCTGTGGGTCCCCATCATGGACTGACGTGTCCGGCATTCTTCCCTCGGCAAGGATGCTTGTTTAGCCGCCAGGGCTGTTCTTGCTTACAATCAGTATATTACATCGCCTTTGGTTCACACAAATTTATCTGATTACTTTACTTTTCTTCAATAAGACCGCTCAGTTTAGAGCAAGAATAAATTTGGTTATTTCTAATTTCCTTCCTTAGCCCTTTGATGTCTTGTGCTGGCGATTTCGTCCAGCATCTTTTGCTCTTTTCGATTGGCCTCTTCCAATTCCTTCTTGGCGCGGGTCTTCTCGACCTCCTCCACGGTTTTCAGGGCGCGGTAGGCTTCGGCCAAGCGCTCCTGCGCAGCCAGAATCTCCTTGGCGAGTGCTGCCAGCAGGCGCAGCAGCTTGGCCTTGTTGTCGAGATAGCGCTGGGCGTAGCCGCCATAGGTGAAGCCCGCCAGCGTGGGGTCTTCGGCCGCCGTCTTCTGCTCGTCGAGCAGGTCTTGTTCCAAAACGGCCAGCAGCGTGCGCAATTCGTCTTCGCGCGCCAGCAGCTGGCCCAACTCGCGTCGGCGTTCATCCACCGTCCATTTGTTCAGACGGATCAGCGTCTTTAGTTTCTTGGCCATCGCCGTTTACTGCGCCAGAATATCAGCCAACTGCTGATAGCCGCTGGCCAGATCGGCCGCTTCCTTCTTGCCTTGCGACAAGAACGCCTCGATGGCGGGATAATATTTGATCGCTTCGTCCACCGCCGGATCGGTACCTTTGCGGTAGGCGCCCAGGCGGATCAGTTCGGCCATGTCCTCATAGACCGCCAGCAATCGCCTGGCCTTCGAGACGATGGCGTTCTCCTCGTCGGTATTGCAGCCCGGCATGGTTCGAGACACGCTGCGCAGAATGTTGATCGAGGGATAGCGCCCGCGCTCGGCGATGGCGCGGTCCAGCACGATATGGCCGTCCAGAATGGCGCGCACGGCATCCGAAATCGGCTCGTTGGTGTCGTCGCCCTCGACCAGCACGGTGAACAGGCCGGTGATGTTGCCCTGGCCCGGCCCGCCGGGTCCGGCGCGTTCCAGCAATTTCGGCAATTCGGCGAAGACCGACGGCGTGTAGCCCTTGGAGGCAGGCGGCTCACCCGCCGACAGGCTGATCTCGCGCTGGGCCATGGCGAAGCGCGTGACCGAGTCCATCAGGCACAGCACGTCATTGCCGACGTCGCGATAATATTCCGCGACCGCCATCGTGACATAGGCGGCCTGCCTGCGCATGAGCGGCGATTCGTCCGACGTGGCGACCACCACCACCGAATGTTTGAGGCCCTCCTCGCCCAGATCGTCCTCGATGAATTCGCGGGCTTCCCGCCCGCGCTCGCCGATCAGCCCGACCACGCTGACCTGGGCCTTGGTATGTTTGGCCATCATCGAAAGCACGCTGGATTTGCCCACGCCCGAGCCTGCGAAAATGCCCATGCGCTGGCCGCGACAGCAGGTGAGGAAGGTGTTGATGGCCCGAATGCCCAGATCGATCTTGCCCGCCACCCTTTGCCGGGAATGCGCGGGTGGTGGCCGGTTGTGGATAGGATAGGGTTTTTCGCCACCCGGTAGCGGCCCCTTGCCGTCGATCGGTTCGCCCATGGCGTTGATCACCCGGCCCAGCCAGGCATTGTCGGGATAAAGCACGGGTTCCGCGTTGGCGACTTCGACCCGGCAACCCAGCCCCACCCCGTCCAAGGGGGAAAAGGGCATCAGAAGGGCGCGCCCTTCGCGGAATCCCACGACTTCGCAGGTTACTAGCCGGTTGGCGCGGGCCACGATCTGGCAACGGTCGCCCACCGACAGGTTGTTCTGAACCCCGCCGATCTCGACCAGCATGCCCTGGACAGCCGTCACCCGACCGTAAATCTGGTTATCGGGCACCCGATCAATGTCGTTTAGAAGATTTCGCAGCAGGACCATGGGAAACCGCAGCTTGAACAGTTAACAATCTCGGCATAAAGTTAATATATCTTAAAGAGGGGGGCTTGGCATGCGCGTCTTGTTGGTGGAAGACGATCCGGCGACCAGCAAAAGCATCGAACTGATGCTGAAGAGCGAAGGCATGGTGGTGGATGCCGCAGGCCTGGGCGAAGACGGGCTGGATATCGCCAAGCTGTACGATTACGACATCGTCATCCTGGATCTGATGCTGCCCGACATGGACGGCTTCGAAGTGCTGCGTCGTTTGCGCGCCAACAAGGTGGAAACGCCGGTTCTGATTCTGACCGGCTTGGCCGACACCGACCGCAAGGTCAAGGGGCTTTCCGGCGGCGCCGACGATTACCTGACCAAGCCCTTCGACAAGGGCGAGCTGATCGCGCGCCTGCAAGCCATCGTGCGCCGCGCCAAGGGCCATGCGCAATCGGTGATTCATACCGGCAAGCTGGCGGTCAATCTGGAAAGCCGCGTGGCCAGCGTCAACAATGAACCCTTGAAGCTGACGGGCAAGGAATACGGCATCTTGGAATTGCTCAGCCTGCGCAAGGGCGCCACGCTGACCAAGGAAACCTTCCTCAATCATCTGTATGGCGGCATCGACGAGCCGGAACTGAAGATCATCGACGTCTTCATTTGCAAGCTGCGCAAGAAGCTGGCCCAGGCCACCGGCGGCGAAAGCTATATCGAAACCGTCTGGGGGCGCGGCTATGTGCTGCGCGATCCGGAAGACAAGGGATAGTTTTTGCCCTCATCCATCGAGACGGCCCTTTGGGCCTCCTCAGGATGAGGCTTGATTCAAATTCCCAGCATCCTCATCCTGAGGAGCGAAGCGTCTCGAAGGATGGGGATGCCTGCTTTGAACCGAAATCCGGACATGCACCTCCCCATCGTCATCAATTGGCAGGCCGGGACCGGCTCGGGCTGGGGGCTGTACGGTTTCAATCTCGCCTTGCATCTGCATATGCAAGGACGCGATGTTCGGCTTTTATGGCCACCTGCCGATTGCCTGGCTCCACCGCTTGAAAGCCGCCAATTTCAGGCAATCGCGCAGCAATCTTACGAGCTGCAAGACCATTTCCGCTGCTTGGGCGAAGGCCAGCGCCTGGAACTGCCCGCCACCTTGCTGCACGGGCTGGGCGAAGAATTATTGCTCCCACCCATGGGCGGGCGCGAAATACGGGGGGCGAAAAACGTCGGCGTCACCTTCTTCGTCGATCCGGCGCTGGGGGCCGAGGCGCGCGCCATCGGCCATGGGTTGGACGGCGTGATCGCAGGCTCGACCTGGAACGCCGTGCTGCTGGAAGCGGCAGGCGTGCCCCGCGTGCATCTGGTCATTCAAGGCATTGATACCGGCGCATTTCATCTGGCCCCCAAGGCGGGCCTGCTGGCGGAACGCTTTGTCATTTTTTCGGGCGGCAAGCTGGAATTCAGGAAAGGCCAGGATATCGTGCTGGCCGCCTATCGCCAGTTCAAGCGCCGCCATCCCGAGGCCCTGCTGATGGCGGCTTGGCACAATGGCTGGGCCAAATCGGCGGCCAGCATCGAATTGTCGCCGCACGCCATGCCCCCCGTCCCCCTGGACGGCGACGACAGGCCGGACATCAAGGCCTGGCTGGCGCTGCAAGGCTTTGGCGACGACGATGTGCTGCTGCTGCCCGAACTGCCCAATTTCCAACTGGCCCCCCTGCTGCGCGAAGCCGATCTGGCCCTCTTTCCCAGCCGCTGCGAACCCGGCACCAACTTGCCCGCCATGGAAGCGATGGCGTCGGGTCTGCCCATCATCTTGTCGGCCAATAGCGGACATCTCGATTTCGCCGACCCCAAGATCGCCTATGTGCTTTCACAGCAGGGGCGTGTGCAGGACGTGCCCTTTCATCGTTCCACCGAAGGCTGGGGCGAATCCTCGGTCGAAGAAGTGTTGGCGGCGATGGAACGAGCCTATGAAAAGCGAGATGAAGCGAAAGCCCTGGGATTGGCGGCGGCTTCGCATCTGGTCCCGTTCAGTTGGAACCGGCAATTGGATCGGTTGATGGCGATTGTTGACGCTGCCTAACTATTCCTGACTTCCTCGCGCAGTTCTTCCAGTATGGCCCTGAAGCCTTCGGCGTCGCCGTAATCGACAAAGCGGCTGTAGCGGGCATGGGGATTCTTCACCCGCGACGCATGTTTGATCGGGCACCAATATTGCTCGGTCCGGCTGGCCACTTCACTGACCAGGGCCGCCAGCCCGTTGGCGTAACCGCAATAGACGCAGTTCAGCTTCTCGACCGCGTTGAGATAGGCCAGTTGATGGCGGTCGATGATGATGTAATCGGAGCGCTTGGCGGGTTTGATGCCCCAGATCGGAAAGCAGACCGCCTGATAAAGGGCGACCGACAGATCAAGGACCGCGAAGGGAACGATCAGGGAATAGATCACCGGCGCCGTGATCAGTCGCGACAGTTGCGAATGGCGCAGGAAGGTCAGCAGCCCGGTCTTGAGCCGCTTGTGTCTTTCCCGGATTTCGCTTTCAAAGACGACCCGGCCTTGCTCGATCTGGTAATTGAACAAGGCCCGCTTGGCATCCAGCCGCGCTTCCAACGCCTCTTCCACCTCGCGCAGCTTGGCGAGAAGTTCCTTGGTTTCAAGGTCGAGCATCATCCCACCGCCATGCCACGCTGCACCGCAGGCCGTGCCGACAACTCGGCAAGCCAGCGCGCCACATTGGGAAAGTCGCCGATGTCGATTTCCTGGCGCGGATGCACCGCGATCCAAGGATAGGCCGCCATGTCGGCGATGGAATAATCGCCCGCCATGAAGGCGGCTTCGCCCAGGCGCCTGTTCAGCACGCCGTAAAGCCGTTTGGTCTCGCCTTTGTAGCGCTCGATCCCATAGGGCACCTTCTCGGGCGCGAAATGCAAAAAATGGTGGGTTTGGCCCAGCATCGGCCCCAGCCCGCCCATCTGAAACATCAGCCATTGCAGCGTCAAGGTTCGCCCGCGCCGGTCTTGCGGCAGGAACTGGCCGGTTTTTTCGGCCAGATAAATCAGGATGGCCCCGGATTCGAAGACCGTGATCGGCTGGCCGTCCGGCCCATCCTGGTCTTGGATCACCGGAATTTTGTTGTTGGGGTTCAGGGCCAGGAAGCCAGGGGTGAACTGCTCGCCCTTGGTGATATCCACTTTATGTAGCCGGTAGGCCAAGCCCATTTCCTCGAGCGCTATGGAGATTTTGCGCCCGTTGGGGGTGGCCCAGCTGTAAAAGTCGATCATTTACAGCACCGTCATCCTAAATTCACGAGGCGAGAGCGATTCCTCGCGCTCGACGGGGATGCCCTGATAGAACCAAAGATCGGCGGCCACCCCGCCTTCGTCGGGCGGACGCTGGGCAATCCAGTACTTGTCCTTCAATTCATTGAACAAACCCGGTCCAACCCGGATCAGGTGGGGGGTTTTGCCACGCACGGCGCACTCGGCCACCGCATCGCGCAACTCAGTCAGGACATCGCTCATATTTCTTTATATACCATTCGGCCACAGCTTGCCAAACTTGCCGCACTCTGGATAATGCGCCGCATCATGATTGAGATACCCGCCCCTTTCGCCCCGCCGCCGCCTTGCCGCCAGGTTTCCGTGGTCGTGCCCGCCCAGAACGAAGATGAAAACGTGGTGCCGCTGATCGAGGAAATCGATAAGGCCCTGAACGGCTTCATCGATTTCGAGATGGTCTTCGTCGATGACGGCAGCACCGACGCCACTTGGCAGCGTCTGCAGCAGGCCAGAACCCGCTTTCCAAACCTTGTCATCCTGCGCCACGCCAAGGGCAGCGGGCAAAGTGTCGCCATCCGCTCGGGCGTTAAGGCGGCGCAGTATCCCTGGATCGCCACCCTGGATGGCGATGGACAAAACGATCCGGCCGACATTCCCGCCCTGGTCAAAGCGCTGAACGCGCTGCCCCCGAACGGACAGCCGGTCATGATGGCGGGCCAGCGCGCCAAGCGCCGCGACACTTGGCTTCGCCGCTTTTCATCTAGGGTCGCCAATGGGGTGCGCCAGTTCTTGCTGAACGACGCCACGCCCGACACCGGCTGCGGATTGAAGCTGTTTCCCCGCCAATCCTTCCTGGACATGGCCCATTTCAACCATTTGCACCGTTTCTTGCCCGCCATGATGATCCGCCAGGGCGGGCGCGTCCTCAGCGTGCCGGTCAACCACCGCCCCCGCGAGCGTGGCATGTCCAAATATGGTCTTTGGAATCGCCTGTGGGTGGGTATCGTCGATCTGTTCGGCGTAATGTGGCTGATGACCCGCCCGATGGCCCCAAAGGTGACGGAAGTCGAAGGCCGATGAGCCAGGCCCGGCTTGCCCGAAAGGTCCTGATCAAGGGCGCCATCCTGATCTTGTCGCTGATTGCCGCCGGTTACGCCTTGAAATGGCTGGGGATCGGCACGGATC
The DNA here is from genome assembly GCA_015231795.1 of Alphaproteobacteria bacterium. Lineage (NCBI taxonomy): Bacteria > Pseudomonadati > Pseudomonadota > Alphaproteobacteria > Alphaproteobacteria bacterium. The sequence goes on from JADGAX010000004.1 coordinate 249,092, forward strand.
TCAGCGAACATTGGGTCGACAACGCCGTCAAGGGCCAGGGCTTGAAGGGCGAAATGGCCTACCTGCTGGCAGGCAGCCTGCTGGTCGGGGCTGGCTTTCCCCGCCAAGTCGTTTGTTTCATGGGCGGCTACGCCTTCGGCTTCCTTGAGGGGCTGGGCTGGTCGATGCTGGCCTCGGTGCTGGGCTGCGTGCTTTGCTTCTATTACGCCCGCCATCTGGGCCGTTCGCTGGTACAGCGCTGGTTCGGGGCCAGAATTCAAAAGATCGACGGTTTTCTGGCGGGCAATCCCTTTACCATGACCCTGCTGATCCGCCTGCTGCCCCTGGGGTCGAACCTGTTGACCAACATCGCGAGCGGCGTCTCCAGCATCAAGCCAATGCCCTTTTTTAGCGGCTCGGCCTTGGGATATATCCCGCAAACTCTTGTTTTCGTGCTGCTGGGCAGTGGCATTCAGGTCGATACCGGGCTGCGCACCAGCCTAAGCGTCGCCCTTTTCGTCGTCTCGGCGGGGCTTGGCGTGTTCCTATATCGGCGCTTCCGCAAGGATCGCGGCCTGGACGCCGATTTGGACGAAGAGAATTAGACCTCTCTAAATAAAGTGATTTCCGCAAATTTTGGTCCGTCCGCTTGACAGGGGCGGCTTCCTGCACTATTTGGTTAGCACTCGCCGGCCTTGAGTGCTAACAAGCCGGGGTATCCTAAACTTTCAATTATGACGGAGAACGAACCCATGAAGTTCCGACCGCTCCACGATCGCGTCGTTGTGCGCCGCATCGAGCAGGAGGAGAAGACCGCCGGGGGGATCATCATCCCCGATACCGCCAAGGAAAAGCCCCAAGAGGGCGAGATCCTGGCCGTTGGCCCGGGTGCCCGCGAAGACGGCAAGCTGGTTGCGCTTGACGTCAAGGTCGGCGACCGCGTGCTGTTCGGCAAGTGGTCCGGCACCGAGGTCAAGCTCGATGGCAAGGACCTGATCATCATGAAGGAATCCGACATCATGGGCGTGATCGAATCCTCGCCCGCCAAGAAGTCGAAATAAGGAGCGCGCCAACATGGCTGCCAAGGACGTTAAATTCTCCACCGATGCCCGCGCGCGCATGCTGCGCGGCGTCGATATCCTCGCCGACGCCGTCAAGGTGACGCTGGGCCCCAAGGGCCGCAACGTCGTCATCGAGAAGTCGTTCGGCGCTCCTCGCATCACCAAGGACGGCGTGACCGTCGCCAAGGAGATCGAGTTGGCCGACAAGTTCGAGAACATGGGCGCACAGATGGTGCGCGAAGTGGCCTCGAAGACCAACGACATCGCCGGTGACGGCACCACCACCGCCACCGTTCTGGCTCAATCGATCGTGCGCGAAGGCTGCAAGTCCGTGGCCGCCGGCATGAATCCGATGGATCTGAAGCGCGGCGTCGACCTCGCGGTCGAAGCGGTGTTGGAAGACCTGAAGAAGCGCACCAAGAAGATCACCACCGGCCAGGAAATCGCCCAGGTCGGCACCATCTCGGCCAACGGCGAAGCCGATATCGGCCAGATGATCGCCAAGGCAATGGAAAAGGTCGGCAACGAGGGCGTGATCACGGTGGAAGAGGCCAAGGGCCTGGAAACCGAACTGGACGTCGTGGAAGGCATGCAGTTCGACCGCGGCTACACCAGCCCCTATTTCATCACCAACGCCGACAAGATGATCTGCGAGCTGGAAAGCCCGTACATCTTGTTGTTCGAAAAGAAGCTCTCGGGCCTGCAGCCCCTGCTGCCGGTGCTGGAAGCGGTCGTTCAGTCGGGCAAGCCCCTGCTGATCATCGCCGAGGAAGTTGAAGGCGAAGCCCTGGCCACCCTGGTGGTCAACAAGCTGCGCGGCGGCCTGAAGGTTGCCGCCGTCAAGGCTCCTGGCTTCGGCGATCGCCGCAAGGCCATGCTGGAAGACATCGCCATCCTGACCGCCGGTCAGGTGATCAGCGAAGATCTCGGCATCAAGCTGGAAAGCGTCACGATGGCCATGCTGGGCAAGGCCAAGCGCGTCACCATCACCAAGGACGACACCACCATCGTCGACGGCGCTGGCAAGAAGGCCGACATCGAAGCCCGCTGCAAGCAGATCCGCGCGCAGATCGAGGAAACCACCTCGGACTACGACAAGGAAAAGCTGCAAGAACGTCTGGCCAAGCTGGCCGGCGGCGTGGCTCTGATCAAGGTCGGCGGCGCCACCGAAGTCGAAGTGAAGGAACGCAAGGACCGCGTTGACGACGCGCTGCACGCCACGCGCGCCGCCGTCGAGGAAGGCATCGTCGCCGGTGGCGGCGCCGCTCTTCTCTACGCCGTTCGCTGCCTCGAGAAGGTCAAGGTTGCCAACGACGACCAGAAGGTCGGCGTGGAAATCGTGCGTCGCGCTTTGCAGACCCCGGCTCGTCAGATCGCCGAGAACGCGGGCGAAGACGGCGCCGTGATCGCTGGCAAGCTGATGGAAAGCAAGGACACCAATTTCGGCTTCGACGCCCAGAAAGGTGTTTTCTGCGACATGATCAAGGCTGGCATCATCGACCCCACCAAGGTCGTGCGCACGGCTCTGCAGGACGCCGCCTCGGTGGCCGGTCTGCTGATCACCACGGAAGCCATGATCGCTGAAAAGCCCAAGAAGGACGGCCCCGGCATGCCCGACATGGGCGGCATGGGCGGTGGCATGGGCGGCATGGGCGGCATGGACTTCTAAAGTCCAGCCACCTAGTTGCCTAACGCATTGGGGCCGCCCTTCGGGGCGGCCCTTTTGTTTTGGGTCGGCTGAAGCTATAATGACGCCATGAACAAGATGCTTGAGAAAGCCTTGACCGAATTGCAGCGCCAGCCTGACGACATGCAGGAATTCGTGGCGTGCCTGATCTTGAACGAGTTGGAAAGCGAGAAGTCTCTTTCCTCGCTCGAAGGCAAGAACCAGCTTCGCAAGGCCATTCAGCTTGGACTGGATCAATTGGACGAGGGCCAGGGACTGGATGGAGCGCAGGTTCTGTCCGAGTTGAAAAGCATGCGCGATCAAAGGCGCCATGCCTGATTTTATTGTCGCCCCGGCGGCCAGGCAGGACTTAATCGACATCTGGAATTTTGTTGCCGATAGCGACACAGCTGCGGCAGACCGTTTGATCGACAGGTTCGATGAAGCGTTCGCACGACTTGCCGCCGCGCCGGGCATTGGGCATCAGCGATCCGATCTGACAAGCCAGCCCGTTCTATTCTGGCCCGTACTTCGATACCTGATCGTCTACAGGAAGGGCACTGCCTTAGAAATCGTCCGCGTTCTCAGCGGCTACCGGGATATTCCAAGCCTTCTTTAGCTTTGTTGCGGCATGAGCGGCATGGACTTCCAAAGTCCACGCCCCGATCACGCGGCCGCGCGCCTGGGTTGGTGGGGCGGCCGGTAAGCGGACGCGCATCAAGCACTGGGCCGCCTTTCGGGGCGGCCCTTTTGTTTTGCTTGATCATTCCAGCACCTGGCGATATTGTAGTGTAATTATCTACATGAGGGTGCCATGCGCCATGTCTCAGCCGCCGACGCCAACCGGCACTTCTCGCAATTGCTTCGCAACGTTCAGGAAGGTGAAAGCGTGACGGTGACGTCGCACGGTCGCCCGGTCGCCGTCATCTTGCCAGCCACCCCGGCCTTGGCTGAACCGAAACGGCTGGCCCGCGCCAACTTGTTCAAGCATCTGTCCGCCCAACCCGCCATGGGCATCAGCTTTGATCGTGACGAGTTGTATGAGGATGAGGCGTGATCGTCGGCCTCGACACCAATATCCTGGCCTATGCCGAGGGTGTGAACGACGCGTTCCGCCAGGAACGCTCTGTTGCCCTGCTTCAGGCCCTTCCGGCAAATGGCGTCATGGTGCCGGTGCAGGCGTTGGGTGAGCTGTTTCGCGTCCTGACGTCAAAAATGAAGCGGCCAAACCAGCAGGCCAGAGACGCCATCGCCTGTTGGCAGGATGCTTTTTCCACCTGCGCAACCACCGCAACGGCCTTTCAATCCGCTTTGGATTTGACAGTTGCCCATCGCCTTTCGATCTGGGATGCGCTGATACTCAGCGTCGTTGCCGAGAATGGATGCCGGATCCTTCTTTCCGAAGACATGCAACACGGCTTCACATGGCGGGGCACGACCGTCGTCGATCCATTCTCGGAACCGACGCACCCACTGCTTATGCAAGCGACATCTTAACCCGCCGTCACCGGCGTCAGCTTCCAGATTTCGGCGTTGTATTCTTCCATCGTGCGGTCGGTCGAGAACTTGCCGGAGCGGGCGGTGTTCAAGATGCTCATGCGCGTCCACTTGTCTTGGTCGCGGTAAGCCGCCGCCGCCTTTTCCTGCGCTTGGACGAACGAGCCGAAATCGGCCGCCACCAGCCAAGGATCGTGCGGGCTGCGAATGGCGTCGATGATGGAATCGAACAGCCCCTTTTCGAAGCGGTTGAAATGGCCGGATTCCAGCAGTTCCATCACCCGCGCCAAATCGGGATCGGCATCGATGATGGCCTGGGGATCGTAAGCGGCTCTGGCGGCTTCCACCTGCTCGGCCGTCAAGCCGAACAAGAAGAAATTTTCCTCGCCCACTTCTTCCAGAATTTCGATATTGGCCCCGTCCAGCGTGCCGATGGTGACGGCCCCGTTCATCATGAATTTCATGTTGCCCGTTCCCGACGCCTCTTTGCCCGCCGTCGAAATCTGCTCGGACAGATCGGTGCCGGGCGCTATGACTTCCATCGCCGATACGCGGTAGTTGGGCAGGAAGGCCACCTTCAAGCGGCCATCGATGTCGGGGTCGCTATTGACCACATCGGCCACTTTGCAAATCAGGCTGATGATGCTTTTCGCCATCTTGTAGCCAGGTGCTGCCTTGCCGCCGATCAACACGCAGCGGTTCGTCCAGTTGGCGTTGTCGCCGTTTTTCAGGCGGGCGTACAAATGGATGACGTGCAAGATGTTCAAAAGCTGGCGCTTGTATTCATGGATGCGCTTGACCTGCACGTCGAACAGGGCGTCGGGATCGAAATCGACCTTGCAGTCATGCCTAACCATGCGGGCTAGGCGCTCCTTGTTCAGCCGCTTGGTGCGCCGCCACTGTTCCTTGAAGGAGGCGTCGTCGATTTTGCCGGCCAGGGCGCTTAACTGATCCAGCTTGGTGATCCAGCCTTCGCCGATGACGTCTGAGATCAGGCGCGACAGTTCGGGATTGGCCGAGGCCAGCCAGCGGCGTTGCGTGACGCCATTGGTCTTGTTGTTGAACTTGTGCGGCCATAATTCGTAGAAATCGCGAAACAGACCCTTTTGCAGCAGATCGGAATGCAGGGCCGCCACGCCATTGACCGAGAAACTGCCCGCGATGGCCAGATAGGCCATGCGTACCTGCGGATCGGGGCCTTCTTCGATCAAGGACATGCGGGCCATGCGAGCGCTGTCGCCCGGCCAGCGGCGCGACACTTCGGTCAGGAAGCGGGCGTTGATCTCGTAGATGATTTCCAAAAGGCGCGGCAACAGCAAGCCAAACAGGCGAACCGGCCACTTTTCCAGCGCTTCGGGCAGCAATGTGTGATTGGTGTAGGCCATGGTCGAGGTGACGACCCTCCAGGCCTCGTCCCATTCCAGGCCTTGCTCGTCCATCAAGAGGCGCATCAGTTCCGGCACGGCGCAACTGGGATGAGTGTCGTTCAACTGGAAACAGTTCTTGGCGGCGAATTGCGAAAAGTCGTCGCCATGATGCAATTCCCAGCGTTCCAGCACGTCTTGCAGACTGGCCGAGGCCAGGAAATATTGCTGGCGCAAACGCAATTCCTTGCCGTTCTCGCTGGCGTCGTTGGGATACAGAACCATGGTGATGTTTTCGGCGGCATTCTTGGCCGCCACCGATTCAGGATACGAACCGGCATTGAACTCGCCCAGGTCGAATTCGTCGGTCGCCGCAGCGCTCCACAACCTTAATACATTCACCGTGCCATTCCGGTATCCCGGCACCAACACGTCATAGGGAACGGCCAGCACATCCTTGCTATCCACCCAGCGCACGTAAAGACGGCCCCTTGGATCGCGGTAATGTTCGGTGCGCCCGTAATATTGCACGCGCCTAGTATGTTCGGGGCGCTCCAATTCCCAAGGATTGCCGTCTCTCAGCCAATGATCGGGCTCTTCGACCTGGCGTCCGTTCTCGATGTTCTGGCGGAACATGCCGTATTCATAGCGGATGCCATAGCCCATGACCGGAAAACTTAGACTGGCGCAGCTATCCAGAAAGCAGGCGGCCAGACGGCCCAGGCCGCCATTGCCCAGCCCCGCATCCTGTTCGTTGTCAATCAGCTCTTCCAAATCCAGGCCAAGCCGTTTCATCGCCGCTTCGCTGGCCGTGCCCAGCCCCAGATTGAGCAGCGCGTTGGACAGGCTGCGACCCATCAAGAATTCCAGTGACAGGTAATAGGCGTGCTTGGCGTCCGCCGCCTCATAGGCGTTGCGCGTTCTCTTGTAGCGTTCCATCAAACGGTCGCGCACCGCCAGCACAAAGGCGCGGTAGGGATAGTGCGACGAACGGCAATGTTTGTCGCGCCCCAAAAGGCTGCCGAAATAGCGGCGCACATCCAGGGTCAGTGCCTCTTCGTCCATGCCAAGCGGTGGAAGCTCATAAAGCAACGAAGCGGGTTTGCCGCTTCTAAGCGGCTTCATCCGCGAAGGTCCGTGATTCATCGGCAATTGTCCCCGATTTGCTGTCATTGACGCACCCCAGGACAGGATAACCCAGTTGGGTGGGAGCCGGGAAGCGACGCTGTTTGGATAGCATGGGTCCGGCCCCATTTTCGCCGTGAATTTTATAATATGTATTTCTACCTGGAATGTCCATGGCTAGTGGCCCATTCCGACATTTGCGCCCCGTCGCGGCAGTCTCGAAAGCAAATGTCGGAATCAACAGGACCACTAGCAACTATATGTTTCTAGTGGAGCTTTTGTATTTGACATTCGAGATCAAGCGCGCTGACCGTGGGACTCGAATGTCAAATTCGCTCCACTAGTGGCCCATTCCGACATTTGCGCCCCGTCGCGCCACTAGCGCATGAAAATGCCGACGAACGCTAGGGGCATCCGTCGGCATTTTGCATTTATACCGGTGCGGCGTTTTTAGCGCCGCAACAGCGATCAATCACCCCAATTGGAGTACTTTTCGCAGATCTTGTTGGTCTTAGCACCCTTGGCGGTCTCGGAGAACTTGGCCAAGCTGCCCTTGAAGTCTTCAGGCGTCTCGTTCCACATGCAGGTACACCAAGCTTCCGCCTTGGTCTGACCGGCGATGGGGCTCTTTTCTTCGCCGCCTTCGTACTTCTTCAGCGCATAGGCCTTGCAAGCCTTGTACTGAGCGTCTCCGGCGGGAACCTTGTTGTACTCGTCGGCCGCGAAAGCGGCGCTTGAAACGCTCAACGAGAACAGAGCGGCAAGCATAATCATCATCGACTTCATGTAACGCTCCTTTTCTGCATGTCGGCTTTGAGGCCGCCACGCTTGATATGAACGGCCAATCCGCTCACATTGCTTTGGGGAAGGTCTTTCCCCTTTCCAATTCGCGCCGGGAAAACGCCCAGCGCCAAGCCGCAAATCATCTGCGCTTTTTTGACGGATCCTTCTCGGATTTCTCCGCCTTGAACAGCGCAATCGCCACCTTGTCCGTAACGCTCTCGTCGCTGATCGCGTTGCCGTTCGTCATGAAGATGATCGCCGTTTGACGCTCGGGGTAGTACCTCACCTCGGCTTCGAACCCATCTTCCAGGCCATCATGACCGACCCATTGGCCCCACTTGCTTTCGCCCAACTGAACGCCCAAACCATATTCTTCATCGTGAACCGAAGGTTTGATCATGCGCGCCAGCGTGCTGGGCTTGAGCAGCTTTCCGTCTCTGAACAGCGCGAAGACGAAGCGCTCAAGGTCACCTGCCGTCGTGACCAGCGGGCCATCGCCAAGCGGGCTGTTCCAGGCAGACTGGCTAACATCCACCTCCTCGCCGTCTTCCTCCAGATCTGCGTAGCCGTGCGCCAGCTTCACGTTTTCGCCTGTGGCGCCGACCGTCGTGTCGCGCATCCCGGCCTTGTCCAGCACGCGCTTTTGCAGCGCGCTTTCGAATGACGCGCCATCGGCTTGCGCCACAACGGCGCCCAACAAGACATAGTTGCTGTTGCTGTATTCATGCGCCTCGCCGGGGCGCCCAGTCGCCTCTTCCTCAAAGGCGAAGGGCAGCACGCGTTCCGGCGTCAGGCGGGTTGTGTTGGCATGGTAGAATTGCGCAAAATCGTCGGTCAGGTAATCGGGAATGCCCGATGTGTGATCGAGAAGCTGACCCAGCTTGGCCTTTTTGGCGTTGGGCAGCTTTCCGATATTTGGCAGCTTGCCCACCAGCGACGCCACTGGCGCGTTTTCGTCCAGCTTTCCTTCCTCGATCAACTGCAGCGCCGCCGTCGCCGTCGCCAACTTCCCAACCGACGCTACGTAGAAGCGGCTGTCCGCCTCGACCGGCGTCTTGCGACGCCGATCAGCCATTCCCGATACGGCCAGGATGCGTTGCCCCGGCATCGAAACCAGCAACACGCCGCCGGGCAAATCCTCTTGCTCGACATAGCCGTCAAGGATCTTTTGAATGGCGCGCTCCTGAACGGGCTCCGCTTGCGCAGACGCGATAGTCAACAGGATACCCAGCATGACAAGGACCCTTTTTGACGCGAAGAAACACATATGTCTTGCCGCCTCAGTTTGCATTGTGGCCGATTCGTAAAGTTGCGTTGTCGATCGCATCGTCGCGCGCGCACCCAAGGCGTCTGCATCCATCAAATTTGATGCAGCGCCTTCCCCCCCCATCGAAATCCATGACTGATGGATTTCACCGTCCCAGTCTGTATCGTCAGGGAACCCCCGTTCCCCTTTGCCCACTATTCCCCGGCGGGCCGGTGCGGCACCTTGTCGGGCGCCATTTCGGTCAGCAGCGTGCGGATGTATTTGACGTCGCCTTCGATGATCGCCAAACGCATTTCATTCGACTCTTCGCTCATCTCGACGCCCTGTTCGGCCATCTTGGTGCGGGCATCCGCCTCCTTGGCCTGTTCCATGGCGTCAACGATGATGCCGAACAGCAGGTTCAAGGTGGTGAAGGTCGTAAAGACGATGAAGATGACGAAGAAGATCCACGCCCTGGGATGATGTTCCAGCACGTCGGATGCGATATCCGGCCAGCCTTCCAACGTCATCATCTTGAACAGCGTGAAGAAGGTCGTTCCCAAATCGCCGAAATGGGCGGGAACGGTCTTGCCGAAGAAGTTGGTGCCCATGATCGCCGCCACATAGTACATGACGAACAGAACGGCGGCCACCGAACCGCCGCCGGGAATGGCGGCGAACATGCCGTTGATCACGCGGCGCATGGAGGGAATCGCCGAGGCCAGACGCATCAGTCGCAGGACGCGCAAGGCTCGCAACACGGCAAGTTCGCCGGTCGCCGGCGCCAGGGCGATGCCAACCACGATCAAGTCGAACACGTTCCAGCCGTCCTTGAAGAAGGCCAAGCGCCTGACCAGCAGCTTCATGGCGATTTCGATGCAGAAGATGACCAGACAGGCATTGTCCAGAACTTCCAGCAAATGGTGGGTCTCGGGCGTAAGTTCCATGGTCATCAAACCAAGGATGGCCGCGTTGGCCAGAATCACCCCGATGATGAACCACTGGAATGTCTTGTTGTCGACGATCTTTTCGATAAGACCCATGTCAGGCTCCCCCAAACGATTTCATGTCATAGCTACGAATTTATTGCCCTTGGCGCGCCAGGAAAGGCCCCCTTGCGAGGACCCTTCCTGTGCGCCAAAGCGCTAGCGGATTAATTGTCGCAGTCGGAGACGACGATCCTGCAGCCCGAGCCGCATTCATCCAACGCTTTCTTCTTCGCCGCGGATTCGCTGCTGCCCCAACCGATGCCTGAATATTCCTTGGAAACGGCATAGGCACCGCAGGTGTCGTAGCGCACGGCAACCTTGCAGCTTTTATTGCCCGCCTTCTTGCATTCGCGCACGGCGTCGGCCCCGGCTTCCTCGCGGGTCGAACCAGAACCGACGCCGAAGCCGACATCGCTGGCCCCGATCCCCGCTTCGTCGTCAACCGCGATGGCGCCAGCTGCCATGGCCATGCCGGAATGCAGAACCAGGGCTGTCGCCGCGGCCAGAATCAATTTTCTCATACCCTCACCCTCCTGGATGTTTCATTAAGCAGCCCATGAATTCGTGTGAATTCAATCGAGTGGCTAGCTTATATTTTTGATAGTAAATTCAATATATGGATAATATGTCGATGGGATATTGACAGCCATCCACAGCTTGGCGTTTTCCCGAATCCTACCCAAAGATGTCATGTCCATGTTTGCAATGGGTTGTTTTCTAAACAGGCCGCATCCATCCGAGGGTTCCCTCGCTGACAAGCGGACTGCGGGCATTTCATTAGCTAATCGATCGAAAACTTATGGCTTATTTTGCGTGAAGCCGTTGTTTTACCATTCCGGCAAATCAGGTAACTTCCTGGCATGCGGCTCCTTTCCAAAGAACAAGTAATTGCTTTAACGAACAGGGGCGGCATGGCGCGGTTCAAACTTTTGCGGCTTCGCTTCGTCAGATTAGTTCATGGGTCTTGAATGTCTTTCCTTGATCCTTTGCCGATGTCGACACAGCAAGACCAGCCCCTTGCCCTGGATCGGCTGCATCAATTAAGCAACTGCCTTATTGACATCTATCAAGTCGATACGCGTTGCGACCGGTCAAAGTTCATCGACCTTATTTTTGACCGCTACGCCAAGCTGATTGCGCATGACGCCGCCCTTTGGAGCGGCACGCGGTACGGACCCAGCTTTCCCCACGACCCCGCCATCCACTACATGCATTTCTACAATCTGCCCAACGAGATTTCTGCTTTCTGGCAGTTGCCGGAAAATTATGAGGCGCGGGCGAAAATGATCGCCCATCAGCTGGCAAATCCTGGCAAAGGGAATATCGTGAATGCGCACACGCCAGGCTTTGAGCGAGTATTTCCCCAACTGTTCTCCAGCCACGGCATCCGTCATCTTCTTGCCATCTACCTGCTCGACCCAGCCACGAAACTATTCAGCATTATTTCCCTCTATCGCTTTAAGGACGTTCCCTATACGGAGTCCGAGCGCTGTCTTCACGAGCTTGCCTCGCCCCACATCCAAGCGGTGTTGCGCTCGCAGGCACTGGCTTTTTTAGACCATTCTGTCGCCATGCAAGATCGGGGAAGCTCGATGGCCGTCGCCGATTCCGGCGGAGCGCTCCATCACACCCATCCCTTGTTTCTTGAAATCATCAAGGAGGAATGGCCGGACTGGCAGGGTCCCCAATTACCGGGGGCCATCGCGCCACGCAACTTATTGAATGCGACGCCTTGCCAATTTGTCGGAGTCAGAATCGTCATTCTGTCTCAACCCCAGGGAGAATTGTTTCTTCTTTCCGCAAGGCGCAAAGACCGCTTCGACGATCTGACACGCAGAGAAAAGCAAGTCGCAGGCCTGTTCGCGAGCGGACTTAGCTATAAGGAAGTCGCCCGTCAGTTGGAAATTTCCCCGATTACGGTGCGCAACACGCTGGCCAACATTTACAAGAAAGTCGGCGTTTCTGATAAAGGCGAACTGACGAATATCCTGGCGTCGCGCACCTTGCGAAGCGGGCCGGACAAGCCGTAACCGCCTAGAGCAGATTCACGTATAACTCCGCGTCGCAGAGTGACTCGGAGTTATACGAGCGTGCGCTATCCAAATGTGCGGCTTTGATGCATTTGTACTATTTACAGCCCGCGCACTGAAATGAAACCCTTCCCTTAATTACGATGACGAAAAAGTACGGGGAGTGCGGAAATGTCACCGATCCTGCGAAGAAGGGGTTGAGCGGCGATTTCGCCGATCAGTATGCGCCCCCGTAGATCGACGCTAATTATCGCACGATCCGCCAAAAGGCTTATAACCCCTTCGCTTCTTGTGAATAAGAGCTTGAAGAACTATAATTTTTCCCCAAGAGGCTTGTTTGACGTGAAAAAGAATGTTTGAAAATAGCCAGCTGATATCGAGGGCGAGTAGAGAGGCTCGGCCCAGCCTTGTCGTGCTGGATGATGACCCGGTCACCAGATCGATGATCGGAAATTACTTTTCCGGCGAGGGGTTCGACGTTCAGGAAGCCGGAACCGCTTCGGAATGCCGCAAGATCCTGAAGCGCGGCCCGATTGATTTATTGTTCGTCGACATACGCCTTCCCGACGCCAACGGCATTTCCTTTTCCCAGGAAGTGCGCGCCGCCAGTCAAGTCGGCATCATCTTCGTGACCCAGAACGACAATGAAATCGACCGCGTCGTCGGATTGGAATCGGCTGGCGACGATTACGTGACCAAGCCGGTCAATTTGCGCGAATTGATGGCGCGCGCGCGCGCCTTGTTGCGCAGGCGAAAGCTGTACAGCGCGCCCGGCAAGCGGCCCACCATTCTGTCCTTCGGCCCCTATATTCTTGACCTGACGCGGCGCGAACTGGCCGTCAATTCCGGCGAGCAGATCGCCTTGACGCGCGGCGAGTTCGACCTGTTGGCGGCCCTGGTCGAAGCGGAAGGACGGCCCCTGTACCGCGATTTTCTGGCCGAAGTGGTCAGCACGCGCTCGGGCGAAGGCGATACGCGCACCGTCGATTCCCTGGTTTCCCGCCTAAGACGCAAGCTGAACCTGTTGAGTGGGTTAAGCACCGTCATCGTCACAGTGCCCGGCGTCGGCTACAGGTTCGCCGCCCCCGTCGTTTCGTCCTGATCCGCGCCAAGGCTGCGCGAGGCGGCGCCCAGCGCCTCCAAGCCGGATCGGCGCGCCTTGCGAAGCATGCCGACCAGCGTCTGAAGATGCGCTGTAGAAGCGCCTCGCGATTCTTCCTCGACCCGCCCAGCCTTGTCGGCCACATCCACCAAGCCAAGCGGGCCTGCCGCGCTACGCATTCTGTGCGCCTGGGCCTCGACGGTCTGATTGTCGCCCGCCAGGGCAGCCGCCTCCATGACATCAATCATGAGACGCGACGACCTTTGAAACAAGCGCGCCAGGCGAATCATTTCGCCAGCCCCCAACATCTCCAACTGCGCGCTAATAAATCCTTTGTCCAGGGCGTTGCCGCGCGGATAGATCGGCAGGTCAGGCAGCTCGATCTCGTCAAGGGCCTCTTTCAACTTCTCCATCTGCACGGGTTTCGATACGCCGCCATCCATGCCCGCTTCCTCGCATTGCCGCCAAATGTCTTTGGACAGATCGGCCGTCATCGCCAGAATCCGCAGCCTGCCATGGCGATCCTTCTCCCACTGCCGGATCCGGCGCGTCGCCTCCATGCCGTCCATGGCGGGCATGCGCAGATCCATCAGAATCGCATCGACGTCGGCGCCGGGCAGCGCCTTGATCGCATCCTTGGCGCTCTTGAAGCAAGTGGGGCTGTGGCCAAGGCGCAACAGCAATTGCCTGGCGACGCGCAGATTGATTTCGTCGTCATCCACCACGAAGACCCGCAAACTGGGCGTTGACGACTGAACTTCGCTAACCTCGGCTTCAAGAATGGGCTTTGCCGCTTCAACTTGGATGTCGAGTAGGAATTTGCTTCCCGTCCCCACTTGGCTGTCTACGGTCAGCGTCCCCCCCATTTGAGCGGCCATGCGCCTGGATATGGCCAGACCCAAACCAGCGCCGCCATATCTTCTTGTTATCGAATCGTCGGCCTGCACGAAATCGCCGAAGATCGCTTCGCTCATTTCTTCGCCAATGCCGATTCCCGTGTCGATGACGGCTGCTGACAGGCGCAAGTTATCGCCATCTCCCCGAACGCAAAGGTCCGCCGTAATGCTTCCCGCATCGGTGAACTTGACCGCGTTGCCCAATAGATTGATCAAGATACGCGTCAGCTTGATATGATCGCAGCGTATCCAAAGCGGTTGCTCCGGGCGCACCTTCAAGATCAGGTCAAGGCCCTTCGCCTGCGCCTGCGGGCGGATCAGCGCCAGCGTGTCGGCCGCCAGCCGATGCAGCTCGACGTCGCTCAAGGCAATCTCGGGATCTTTGACGCTGCTGCGGCCATATTCCAAAATACTCTCGACCAGATAGCGCAAATTATTGCCAGCCTCTTTCGCCGTGCTCAGCAATTCGCGCGGCCCCTTCTCGAGCGAGCGTGGATCAAGCAGTTGCAGCATGCCTAGCAGGCCATTCAAGGGCGTGCGGATTTCGTGGCCGATGATCGCCAGAAAACGCGATTTCATTTGATCGGCGGATTCAGCCGTTTCCTTGGCCCGTTTGGCCTCCTCCTCTCCCGCCATCGCGCGACGCATGGCCGCCTCCGCCTCGCTCGTCTTGGCCGCCACCTGCAAGGTTAGCTCCCGTTCGCGGCGCAGATAATAGAGCTTGCGCCCGTGCCAAAGCCCAACCAAGGCGGCAAGACAGGCCAGCGCGATCAACAGCCTGAACCACCAAGTTTGATGCCAGGCGGGCAGAACCAGAATATCGAGGCTTGCCGGTTCGGCGTTCATGCTGCCAGCGCTGTTGCTACCCTTGACCTCCAGGCGATATTTTCCCGGCGACAAATTGGCGTAGCGGATAAAGCGTTGGCGCGCCGGAATGCTGATCCAATCCCTGTCGCTGCCCACCAAGCGGTAGGCATAGCGGATCTTTTCAGGCGCCGTGAAATCGAGCGAGGCGAATTCCACCGAAAAGCCGCGATGTTCTGGATCGATGGCGATGGCGCCTGATGCCGCAACCGCCCTGCGGCCAACACGCACCTCGGTCAGCACCACGGGCGGCTTGAAATTCCATTCCGGAAGCGGACCGGGACGGATCACCACCATGCCGCCGAAGCCGCCCAGCGCCAAGGTTCCATCGCCAAGCCTTGTCGCCGATCCCGCCCAGAAGGTGCCGATCTGAGCACCTTGCGCCGCTTCGATGGTGCGAATTGAAAAGTCCTTGGGATCGATGACGGCCAAGCCGCCGCCGGTTCCCGCAAACATCAATCCATCGGCGCCCTCAATCACCGACAGAACCGTGTCATGAGGAAGCCCTTGCTCAACGCCCAAACGTTTGAACTTCGGCTCTCCCGGCTGCGTAGGATCGAATATGACGATGCCTTCGCCTGTGCCCAGCCAGAACCTACCTAAGCTGTCCGACCCAATGCTGGCAACGACGTCGCTGCGCAAGCCATCGGGGTTGCCTGGATCGGCGACGAAGCGGCGGAATTTGCCCTCCTTCTCGTCTTCCAGCAGGTTAAGCCCCCTTTGCGTCGCCACCCATATTCGGCCCAGCTTGTCCTGGCCCAACGCCATACCGCTTGCGTCGCTGATGCTGGTTGGATCGTCGCGCGACGGGCGAAAGAATTTAGGCGGCGCATTCTCGGACGCGATTAGCGCCAGCCCTTCCGAACCCGTCACCCAAAGGCCCCGCTTGTCCAAAAGCAGGGCGCGCACATCCGTGTTCGCCAAGGGCATGTAGGGAGCGGTCTGTCCACTTGCCGGATCGACCCGATACAGGCCCGAGGGAAGACCGACCCACAGCTTGCCGTCGCCGCTGTCAAGAATGGTCTGGACGGTGCCGACCGGCAGGTCGCCGGGCTGGTTGCCGGTTGGAATGGATTTGAGCACATTCGAGACCGGATCGAGCAGGGCGATGCCGCCTCTTCTATGGCCAACCCACACGCGGCCCTTTTCCGATGCGGCAAGGCTTCTGACATCCGTTCCTTGAAACCCCCTCGGCGGGCTGGGAACGATGGTCATGATCTGTCGGTTGACGGGAAGGCTGTAGCTGACGCCTGCCTGTGTGCTGGCCCAGACGATGCCCGAGCGGTCAACCAACAATCCGGTGACCGAATTGTCGCCAAGGCTGGCTGGCAGAGAGGGATTGTTCTGGAAGTGTCTGGTTTGGAAGGACGGCGTGCGAAGCTCGCGAATTCCGTTTCCGAATTCGCTGACCCACAGCACCCCCGGACCAACTTCAACGATGGCGGAAACCTGATGTCCGGTCAGCGGCAGGGTCGGCTCGAAATTCAACTGACCTTTTTCCACATCCACCGTGCCGACGGAGCCCTTCCCGGTTCCGAACCAAATTGTGTTGCGGCTGTCCTCGAACAAGGCCGTCAGTTTCCCGACCTTGGGGCGCGTCGGCATAGCCACGCGCTGGAACGGCTGATCGGCATCATCCTTTCGCATCAAGCCTTCGGCGCTTCCCACCCATACGCGGCCCTTGCTGTCGACGAGAAGGCTGGTCACTTCGCCTTGCGGCATGCCCTCTGCCGCGCCTTGCGCTTTCCAATCCCCCGTCTTGGAATCCAGCTTGGCCAAGCCTCGCCTGCCCGCAATCCAAACGCCGCCCTTGTCGTCACTGGCCAGATCGAGCACCCGGCCAACGCCGCTGCCATTGTCGCGATAGGAAATGAATTTGCGGTTTGGCGCGTCGAACCTTGAGATGATTCCGGATGCGCTGCTGATCCACAACCTTCCCTGCCGATCCGTGTGCAGATGGGTAACGATGTTTTCAGGCAGCGAGCCGTTGTCCTTTTCATCGTGTCTGAACACGGACAGGCGCAGCCCATCCCAACGCGCCAAGCCGCCAGGCGTCGCCACCCAGATATATCCGTCGCCGTCCTGCTCGATCGAGAAGGCCACCGGATAGGGCAGTCCATTGGCGGAGTTCAAATGTTTGAAGGCGGGCGGAACGACCATATCCCAAGGCAACGCCTTGGCAAGGGCAGCTTGTCCGCAAAGGACAAGGCACATAACACAGTAAAGGAAGATACCTAGGCGACGCACAACGAACTCCAATGTCAGGCAACTTTTTATGGTAATGTCTTCGTAAGCGCTGCGTCCAGGAAAAGGGTGCAAGATTGTAACCTTGTGGACCGCCATTCACAGGCCATGCATATGCTGTCAATATTTTATGCCTATTTAAACAATCTGCATCGTCTTTAGGAGCTGCGAATGTCCCATCTTGATTCCGAGACGAGGGAATCACCCTTGGATCGTCTTGAAGCGACGCCAGCATTGTCGATGGCCGAGGCCTTCGACAGCCTGGACCAAGCCGTGCTTATTCTGGATGCCCGCGCCAGAATCGCATTTGCAAGCGCCAAATATCGCCGTCTGTTCGACCTGAAGGAGCGCGTCTGCCACGCCAAGGCCGATTACGCGGCTATCATTCGGATATTTTCAGAACGCGGCATGTTTGGCCAAGATATCGACGACGCCATCTTGGAAGAAAGACTGGCCCCGGTTCGCAACAGGCAAAGAATCTGCCGCCAATGGCTGTTGCTTGATGGGCGCATGTTGGAAGAGACGGGAGCGCCGCTGGACAGCGGCGGCTACGCTTTCAGTTACGCCGAAATTAAGACCGAGCTGGCCGCATCAGTGCAGCTTAAGAACGCCAAACGCGCCACCGTGCTTGCCCTGGCCGACTTGGCCGAGTTTCGCGACACCGACACCGGCGAGCATGTGATGCGTGTGGCGCGCCTGACCCAGGAGATCACCCGCGCACTTGACAACGCCAGGGTTTTTCCCAACGAGATCGACCAGGATTTCCGCGCCCAAATCGGCTTTGCCAGCATTCTGCACGATGTGGGCAAGGTGGCGATAGGCGACGATCTATTAAGAAAGCCGGGGCTGCTTGACGAGGTCGAGCGGCTGGCCATGCAGGAACATTCCGCCGCCGGAGCCGCCATCTTGACCAAGGCGCTGTCCTTAGCGCCCGACAGCGAGTATTTGCGCATCGCCGCCGAGATTGCCCGCTACCATCATGAACGCTATGACGGATCGGGCTATCCCGAGGGGCTTTGCAAGAACAAGATACCATTGGCAGCCCGCATCGTTGCCGTCGCCGACGTCTTCGACGCCCTGACCAGCGACAGAACCTACAAGCGGGCATGGACCGAGGAAGAGGCGATCAATTATCTGGCCCAGCAAGCGGGACGTCAGTTCGATCCGCAAATCATTTCAGCGACCCTGCTGGTTCTTGAGGAACGTCGCAAAACGCCGGTCATCCGCTGGTCGGAGACGATGAGCGTCGGCCATCCCGTTCTTGACCGCGATCATCAGACGCTGATCGGTCTGGTCAATCAGATGAGCCTGCCCGCCAATCGCTGCGACCGGACGGTGCTGGAATTCGTGCTGGACGAGCTGTTGGGCTATACGTCCGCCCATTTCACGCGAGAAGAGGAGCATCTGCGCCGGATCGGTTTTAGCGGCATCGAGCGCCACGAGGCGATCCACCGCGATCTGGTCGATGAGCTAAGGGCCATCCGCGCGAATTTCTACGAAGGCAACGACAGCCTGGGCGACAAGGTCGCCAACTTCGTGGCCGACTGGCTGCGCAACCATATCTTGCTTGAAGACAAAAAATACGTGGTCTGATCCTGCTGCTTCATGCGGCATGCGCCCCACCCTGCCGGAAACATCCCGGCAGGGTGGCGAGCGCGTCCTTAGAACATCGCCATCATCACCATGGCTGTCGCCGTACACAGCACCAGCAAGGGAATGGCCCAGTTCATGTAGACGAACAATTCGTTCTGCACATGATGGCCGAACAGCTTCTTCACGGCATTGAAGCGATAGAAGACAATGCCGATGGCGATGCACAGGCCCAGCAAGAAGTAGTTCAAGCCGAACAGGCGCATCACCGGATTGTCGCCAACCGCCAGATTGACGAAGCTTGAATTCACCGTGAAGTTCAAGCCGACGACGGCGAACAGGCCGCCGATGCTGATATTGGTCAGTTCCGTCGCATCGACGGTGAACTCACCGTCTTCCATCTTGTTCAGCCACAAGGCCAACAGCGGAATCAGCAGCGATGAGAAGAGCGGCACGAAGATGGTGGCCAACAGGCTGGCCTGATCGCGCTGGATCGCCAGCCCCACCGTTACGCCGGTATTCATTTCGCCGCGCCAAGATGGAACCGGGGTCGGAGCCAGTTCGACCAGCCCCACCGTCCAGCCATCGATTTCCTTAATGTAGCGCGTATTGCTGAATTCCAGTTCGTCCTGGCGGAAATCGAACTGCACTTTCTGCAAGGGTTCGATGCGCGACAGAATTTCCACCGTCAGAAGCTGGTTGTCGAAAGGAAATTTTTCCAGCGGGAAGTCGGTGTTGAAAGTGGCCGTGGTGCGCTGAAGCAATTCAGCTTGGCCGTTGGGATAGATGCGCAGGCCGGTCTTCTGGAAGGTCGGCTCGCCGCTCATGTTTCCGAACTCGGAGCGGGGATTCCAGATTTCGCTTAGCTTCTTCTCGGCGGCGTCTTCCTTATAGTCGACATAGCCGGTTGACGAGGCCTGCGACGGCGGATAGGCCAAGCGCAAGTCGCGCCAACGCAGGCGCATATCCACCGTGGCGGTGAAGTTGCCTTCGTTCTCGTTGATCGCCTTCACTTCGACGAAACTGAGACCGGCGCGCACCAGAACCGGGAATCCCTGTCCCCAGGGCAGTTGCGCCGGGTCGTCCTGCGCTGCGGCCCCGAAGGCCTGCAGCGAGAACAAAATTGCGAGCAGCCAGCGAATCATTGCGCACCCGCCTTGCTGCCGTCCGCTGACTGGCGCGCGCGCAGGCTTTCGTAATGTTCCGCCAACTCGCCGATCTCGCCATAGAAGCCTTCGCTGCTTTCGATCGGCTGGGCGTCTTCGCCCTTGACCAGACTTTGGAAACGCTGGTTGAGGGCGGCCAGCGGGCTGGCGATGGCGCCGCGCACGATCACGATGATCACGCCCGCCATGAAGACGAGGCCGAACAGGGCGAACATGCTCAGCCAAATCAGGGATTGGCCCAACGTGCTGCGCGTCGGGCTGAAATCCTTGGCCGTGATGATCATGCCCAACATGTCGCCCGCCGAATTCAGCAGCGGAACCGCGACCACGCCATAGGCCGTGCCCTGGAATTCCGCGGTATAGGGATTGCTGGCGATGCTGGGATCGGACAATTCGGAATCGGTCACCAGATTGCGCAGCAATTCCCAATTGGTCGAACCGTATTTGATGAAGCGGCCCATGCGGTTCTTTTCGGAATAGACGTCGCCGCCCAGATCGGGCGCTGCCGACTTAAGCCTCGCCTCGTCCATGAACAGCGCCGATTCCAGCCCATAAGCCCGCTTGATGCCGTCCAGAACCAAATTGAAATTGCTGCCGAACTCGAAGCTGCCCACCGGCTTGCCGGCGCGGTCGAACACCGGAGCCACGCCGAACACGCCAGGCCCCGAGCGCGAAATCGACAGACCCTTGCGGGCCACATTGTCCTTGTTCACCGCCACCACGATGGGGCGGTAGGAAGTTAAGTCGTCGCCGAACTTGGGCAGATTGTTCAAGCGCAGCAGCGAGGTGGCGGGGGCAAGGTGAAACTGCGCCTGATCGACGCCGAACTTGTCGCGCTGTGTCTCGAACATCAGCTTCAATTCGGCGGCCAGACCATCGCGGTCCTTTTTGGCAACCATGTCGCGCACATTGGGCAGGCTGGCAACCAGTTCGGCCCTGGCCAGCGCTCGGGTCTCAAGACCCTGGATGTTGAATTCGACGATCTTCTTCATCAGCTCGTACTGGCTGGTCTCGGCCTTTTCGGTGCTTTGCACGAACAGATTGCTGGTCAGATAGGCGACCGCCGCAAAAATGATCAACAGCGAGCCAAGCAACGTGGCCAGCGCTTTACGCTGAAATGACATGAATCTTCCCCCCTAAAGGATTGAATGCGGACATGGCTTGGACCCAGAAGGCCCTACCCTCACCTTGGGGATGCGATGTGGACAGGATGTGGATTGGATATGAACGGCCATCCACATCACGGCGAAGCAAGCGATAATTATTGATTTTCAAAGACTATGGTGCTTGGGGGGATTGGGCGATGGCGTGCCGCGGGGGATGAAAGCGGGAACTTCGAGATTGCCGTTACTCTCTAAGAGGGGGGACGGGCACGGAATTGGATACACATTGTGTATCTAATGTGCTAGGGTTCCCGCTAAGGAGAATAGCCATGCAATCGCACCCTTCCGCCTCAGCGACCCATGCCGTCAATCTGCGGGTCCGCGATGATGTCCGCACCCTGATTGACAGGGCCGCCAAGGCGCACGGCAAAACGCGTTCGGATTTTATGATCGATGCGGCTAGGCGGGCGGCGGAGGAGGCGTTGTTGGATCAAACCTTCGTGCGCGTTGATCAACAAACCTACGACCACTTTCTCAAGGTTCTCGACCAACCGCCCAAGGGCAAGGGATTCGAGCGCCTGATGAAGGCGAAGAAGCCCTGGACTCCCTGATGCTGTCGGCCCCGGTTCTGCTATCAGATCAGCATGGGCTTGATACATTTGCTTGCGGTGTCGCCAGCCTTGACGATTGGCTGAAACGGCGCGCGCGGCCAAACCAGATCAGCGGGGCCTCCCGATCTTATGTGGTTGCCGAGGGGCAGCGAGTTGTCGGCTATTATTGCCTTGCCTCGGGTGCGTTGGCGTTGAACGAAGCCCCCGGCAAGGTGAAGCGCAGCATGCCCGATCCGATACCTATGTCGATTCTTGGCCGCTTGGCGATTGACCTGACTTGGCAGGGCAAGGGATTGGGTGTTGCCCTCTTGCAAGATGCCGTTATCCGCACATCCGAAGCCGCAGACATTCTTGGCATTCGCGGGCTGCTGGTTCATGCGATTTCCGAAGAAGCCAAGGCCTTTTACGAGCGTTTTGGTTTCATCGCCTCGCCCACGCAGCCGATGACGCTGGTGCTGTCACTGAAAGAACGGTGACGACAAGAAAGTTCGTACTTTCATCTCCTGCGGCAAAGCAGGAAGTCAAACCGTTACAAGGTGATGGAAATATTGGCGTCCCCTAGGGGATGGCCGACGCGTTCCAATAACTAACTGATTTTATGGTGTTTCACCGTCATTGTCCGCAGCGTGTCGTGACACTATCGGGACAATTTTTCGGGTCAGGGATCGGGACAAACAGGTCAGATGTGGGCGAATCCGTTTAAGCGAGCAGTTCGAGAGATAGAACCAGCCCCAGCCAATCACCTTGAGATAGGTGAAGTCGTTCTGCCACAGCTGGTTGCCATCATCTTGGCATCTCCGAACACCGATGGCCATTCACCGAAGGCCAGATTGGTGGTCACGATCACCGTTGTTTGTTCGTAGAGCTTGCTGATCAGGTGTAAGAGCAACTGGCCACCCGACTGTCCACCACGCAGCGCTACATCGAGGTCAACGATCAGATGATGCCGCTGCGGTAGAGGTGCTGTAGCTGCGTCCTGGCGGATGACCGGGATGTGCCAGAAACGGTCACTCAAGATAAGGCGAAATATAACTTGATTTGATGGCGCGGAGCGCCGATCACCTCTTCGCCGCAACTGACAATCCTCATTCAGATTGTCGCGCCATATCTTAACCAGCAGTTGAGTTTTGCAGGTCATCAGCTGCTTCGTTGGGACCAAATTCACGCTGCAGGATGCGGTCTCTGCCGGTTCTTTTCGCCTCATACATCAGCCCGTCCGCATCGGCCAACATCGCCCGGAAACTCGGCGGCGGCTCAACGTAGCAAGCAACCCCAATGCTGAAGGTCACAGGCCAGTCGTTGGCCCTCATTAGCTCAAGGAGTGCAAGCCTTAGGTTATCAGCATAACGCCCGGCAGGAACCGGCCCCATGTCCGGGAGCAGTAGGGCGAATTCGTCACCACCTAGTCGGCCGGCCACGTCACAGGCCCGAATATGTTTCCGCAATCCTTCGGCTACGACCCTGAGCAATTGGTCCCCGACGTGATGGCCGAGAGTGTCGTTGACTTCCTTGAAGCGATCAAGATCGAAAAAGATAGAGGTAAACGGGGTCCGCTGCCGCACCGCCATCGCCCAGGATTGGTGCCCAACCTCTTCAAATGCCCGCCGGTTCGGCAAACCGGTCAGTGGGTCCTTGAGGGCCATCGTGTGGAAGTAATCGTAGAGGGTCCGCATCTGTGAGATCAGGAATAAACCGGTCAGCAAGATCACATACCGCATCCCGGTATTGACAAGCAGGATAGTGTGCGTCTCGTGTTGGTCTAGCAGCCAGTCGGCCCAAAGCCAAAGTACAATCGTCAACGTGGAGATCACCACGCCAAAGGCGGCACCAAAAGTCCAAGCAGCAATAACGACAGGCAAACTAAGGAAAAGATGGAACTCATACTCGAGACCCAAATGAAAGTGTGCGCCAACAAGCAATGCCACCACCAGCACGATAACGACCATCGTTACCGGGCGGAGCAGACCCGAAGGCTGCCAGAAGATAATTCGTCTTAATACCGGATGCATGCCCCCCCACGCGGCCCTTGCAATCCTGAAACAGAATACAAGCCGTCATTTCCCAGATGGGCGGCTTATCCGCCCCTGATTGGCGCCAGAATAGCCAAATTCCGATCCAACCGGAAGGGTGATCATGACGCTGGCCGATCATCGCCACCTTGAGCGATGACCCCATGATCAGACTGCCCGCCGTGGCCGCATGATAAACCGGCCAAGCCTCGCCGGAGAGCGCGGTACTCTTGCTTATTTCCGGTACGCGCTGGCACGCAGATTCGTGGCACAAGAATTCGTCAATCCAGCCACAAAATCATGGTGCCACGATTTTTCAAATCCGTGGTCCCGCGCTAACGCTGTCCTTTGTCATTTTTTGGTACACCGCCGGAAGGGCCTGCATCGATGTGAACGCCCCGTTCCTATAGTGCGCCTTGTCTCTCTTTTCACTTTTCGTGGTACCGGCAGTTTGAACAATCCGTGAGTCCAAGATTTTGCAAATCGGCGGTACAAAGTTTTGCTCGCGGTTGGTGTTTTGGGCGGCTCCACGCATCGGTGACTCTGCTGGCACAAAATCAACGCCATCGGCGGCGATTTCGCGGTACTGTGAAATCGCATCCTTATCTATCGATTGGTTTTTGGAAAACACGGGAGACGCCCCAGTACCGCAAGCTCCCTATGAGCCAACAGACATACTCAGAAAATTTGCAGCAACTCGACGCGGCTGATTGGCGGTTTCGCGTTTACGATTTTTTGACATCAATCCGAGCCGATTGGTCGGTCTCCTCATAGGTAGTGCAA